>CANJYC010000279.1 GCA_947478985.1 Acidobacteriota bacterium
CTCGATACGGCCGCGGCACCGTGCCTGACGTCGAGCTTCCAGGCTGAGTGCGTGGTGCTCAATCACATGCTGCGTCAGCAGCGGCCGGCGCTGCCGGTGCTGTTTCTCGAGACCTACCACCACTTCCCGCAGACACTCGCCTACCGAGACGAGCTGTCACGCACTTGGGGGCTCAACCTGATCAATCTGCAGGCGGCCGAGCCGCGCCTTGGACTGTGGAAAACCGAGAGCACGCAGGCCTGCTGCGCCCATCACAAGGTCGGGCCGCTGTTCTCGGCGCTTGAAAGGTACGACGTCTGGTTCACCGCCCTGCGTCGCGACCAGTCGGCCTCACGGGCCAACCTCCAGGAGGTCGAGCCCTTCACGCTGCCGAGCGGGAAGGTCATCACGCGCGTCGCACCGCTCGCGTCGTGGACCAACCGAGACGTCTGGCGCTACGCCAAGGAACACGGGATCGAGCTGCTGTCGCTCTACGATCTCGGCTACACGAGCATCGGCTGCGAACCGTGCACAACGCTCCCGCTCGACCCGAACAACCCGCGTTCAGGGCGCTGGCAGGGGGAGAAGCTGGAGTGCGGCATTCACATCCAGGCGGTCAAGCCGACGTAGTGCGGTGACGGCTCCTCAGGCCGCCTCGACGGCTCGCAGCGCGCGCTGCGAGCCGACCCAGATCCAGAGGCCGACGCCCGCCAGCGCGGCCGCCAGCCACGCCCAGTAGGACAGCAGGTTGCGCTCGATCAGGAGCCCGACCACGACCGGCGCGACAATGGCCGCCATCGACGTCAGAGACTGGGTGATCCCGAGCACGACCCCCTGCTCCCGCGCGCCGGCCTGGTGCGTCACCAGGCTGGTCAGTGCCGGCCGCAGCACCCCGTTCCCGAACCCCGAAATCACCGCGACGAACAGCAGCAGCACCACGGACGTCGTGGCGCCAAGAAAGAAGTAGCCGACAACCAGCGAGGCGAACCCCGCGGCCGCCAGCTTCCGCTCGCCGTATCGCTTCACCAGCCGGCCGATGAAGGCGCCCTGAAGAATGATGCCGAGGAAGCCGACGAACGAGAACACGTAGCCGATTTCCCGAGGCCCGAACGGATGGCCGTTCCAGGTGAACCTCCGCTCCGCGAACAGGGCAAACCCGGAGATGAAGGTCGTGAACGCGAGCATGAAGAACAGGAACTGGAGCAGGAGCGGCCGAAGTTCCGGCCGCGCAAAATACTGGGCATACGTGCGGAACCGGAACGCCGCCAGCCGGTCGCCGTGCGTGGCGCGCGGAGCCTCACCGCCCCGCAGCAGCGTCATCGTGGCCACGATGCTCGTGCACGACATCACCGCCGCAAGATAGATCGGCGCACTCAGCCCGTAGTGCTCCGAGAGGAAGCCGGTGACGCCAGGGCCGATGAAGAAGCCCAGCCCGAATGCGATGCCAATGAGGCCGAAGGCCTTGGCCCGCCCTTCCGGCGGCGTGTTGTCCGCGATATACGCCTGGGCCAGCGAGAGATTGCCGGCGGTGGCGCCGTCGATGACACGCGACAGGTAGATCATCCAGAGCGCCGTGGCGCGTGCCAGCACGATAAACCCGATGCACGTGCCGATCTGGCTCAGAATCAGCAGCGGCTTCCGCCCGTGGCGGTCCGACGCGTGGCCGATGATCGGGCCGGAGACGAGCTGGCACACCGCGAAGACCGACACGAGCATCGTGGCCTGGAGCGGCGTGGCGTGGAAGGTCTCGGCGTAGATGGCCAGCAGCGGGATGACGAGGGTCATCCCGAACACGTCGACCAGCACGATGAGGAATACGGGAAGCAGCGAGACGCGAGGCGGAGCGGGCTCGGCCGCCGCCGTTGGACCGGAAGGCATTCCTGTCAGATTACCCGATATGATTGTGCTTTCCGATGTCACACATTCTCCAAAATGTCCCCGTCGGCCAAAAGGTCGGCATTGCGTTCTCAGGCGGGCTCGACACCAGCGCCGCGCTCCACTGGATGCGGCAGAAGGGCGCCGTCCCGTTCGCCTATACCGCCAACCTCGGACAGCCGGATGAGCCGGACTACGACGAGATTCCGCGCAAGGCGATGCAGTACGGCGCCGAGAAGGCCCGGCTGATCGACTGTCGCACCCAGCTGGTGGCAGAAGGGCTCGCCGCCCTGCAGTGCGGCGCCTTTCACATCTCCACCGCCGGCGTCCCCTACTTCAACACCACGCCGCTCGGACGCGCCGTCACCGGCACGATGCTCGTGGTGGCCATGAAGGAGGACGACGTCCACATCTGGGGAGACGGCAGCACCTTCAAGGGCAACGACATCGAGCGGTTCTACCGCTACGGCCTGCTGGCCAACCCGAACCTGCAGATCTACAAGCCGTGGCTCGATCAGCGCTTTATCGACGAGCTCGGCGGCCGCAAGGAGATGTCGGAGTACATGCTCGCGGCCAAGCTGCCGTACAAGATGAGCACGGAGAAGGCCTACTCCACCGACTCGAACATCCTCGGCGCCACCCACGAAGCGAAGGACCTCGAACAGCTCAACCGCGGAATCATGATCGTCGCGCCGATCATGGGGGTCGCGTCCTGGCGTGACGAGGTCTCCGTCACGCGGGAGACGGTCACGATCACCTACGAGGAAGGGCAACCGGTGGCGCTGAACGGCCGCCGTTTCGCCGACGCGGTGGCGCTGCTCACCGAGGCCAATGCCATCGGCGGCCGCCATGGGCTGGGCATGAGCGACCAGATCGAGAACCGGATCATCGAGGCCAAGAGCCGCGGCATCTACGAGGCGCCGGGCATGGCGCTGCTCTTTATCGGCTACGAGCGCCTGATTACAGGGATCCACAACGAGGACACGATCGAGCAGTACCGCGACGGCGGACGCCGACTCGGGCGGCTCCTCTACCAGGGCCGCTGGTTCGACCCGCAGGCGCTGATGCTGCGTGAGACGGCGCAGCGCTTCGTGGCGCGCGCCATCACCGGCGAGGTCACGCTGGAGCTTCGCCGCGGCAACGACTACTCCATTCTCGACACCACGAGCCCGAACCTGACCTACAAGCCGGAGCGGCTGACGATGGAGAAGGGGGAATTGGCGTTCACGCCACAGGACCGCATCGGGCAGCTGCACATGCGCAACCTCGACATCGTGGACACGCGCGAGAAGTTGCTGACCTACGTGAAGACCGGGGTGCTGGCACCGTCGGCCGGGAGCGCGCTGCCGCAGCTTGCGGACGGCTCCGGCAGTCAGAAGAAGAAATAGGACGAGAAGACGTGAGATCGAATCGGCACCCCAGGGCGCATGCCCCGGGGTGCCGATCGGATTACTTGGCGGGTTCGATCTTGATCGACTTGAGCGATTCTGCCTTCGAGGCAAGTTCCGCTGCGCCAGCCGGGAACCTGTTCTTGCTCAAGATGAAGGCAATGACATCCGCATCCTGCGCCGGGGTCAGCGACCCTGGTGCGGTTGCGGGCATGGTCATGCTGACCTTCTCGAAGACTTCCCCGACGGTGCCCCAGCCCCCGACGAAACCATTGCCGGTCAGCGCGGGAAACGCTTCGCTGCCCTTC
>CANJYC010000280.1 GCA_947478985.1 Acidobacteriota bacterium
AACTGCCCTTCCACGGCCGACACATTGACGATGTGCTTGTCGCGCTCAGGCGTGCGCAGCATCAGCGGCTTGAGCCGTGCATTGAAGATAAATGGGGCAACCGCATTGACCAGCTGCACCTCGAGCAGTTCGACTGATGACACCTCGGCGAGCAGGAGCCGCCACGAGTTGCGCCCGCGCAGATCGATCTGCTGCAGATCCTGATCGAGGCGTCCCTGTGGAAACAGCGCCTGCTGCGACGCCAGTTCCTCCGGCAGGAGCGGCACCTGCGAGAGCTGCGCCGCATGGGTGATTCCGGTGACATCGGACACCCGGCGTTCAAGGGCCGCGTCGGCGTCCCCACTGGCCGGCCCGCCCTCAGGAAGCATGTGATAACCGCGCAGCCCTTCGTACGACCCGAGCAGCCGCCGCAGGTGTTCGGGCATCTGGTGCAGCGCGGCGTTCTCCTCCTCCATCATGTGCGCGTAGAAATCCGGCGGACGCCGCACGGTCTGGCACGCGTTGTTGATGATGAAGTCCAGCCGGCTCCGCGTCGCCAGCATCTCGCGGCAGAACGCCTCGACGCTCGGCGTGTGGCGCAGGTCGAGACCGAAGATCTCGAGCCGGTGTCCCCACTCCGCAAAATCGGGTTCCGCCGCATAGCGCGTCGCCGAATTGCGCGGAAAGCGTGTGGTCACCACGAGGTGCGCCCCGGCCCGCAGCAGCTTCAGCCCGGCCTGGTAGCCAATCTTCACGCGCCCGCCCGTCAGCAGCGCGACGCGTCCGCGCAGGTCGGCCGTCTCGGTCCGCTTCGCGAAGTTGAACACGGCGCACTCAGGGCAAAGCTGATCGTAGAAATGATGGATGGTCGAGTACTTCTGCTTGCAGACATAGCAGTGCTGCAGGTCCACCGATTTATCCGCACGAGGCGCGTCGGCGTCTCCCGCGGCCGCAGCCGGTTCGTGGATGTCGTTCGAGGTGAACCCGGCCGGCGGAAAGACATTCGGTGTCGTGAAGACCGGCTTGCGCCTGAGCGTCCTGATACCCGTCTCGTGCAGCACGTCGTCATCTCTGCGGATGCGTTCGACGCGGCGGGCGCGGGCCTGCGACTTGGCCAGCCGTCGCATGGTCCGATTGTCGGGATTGTCGACCCAGGACACCGCACGCAGCAGGCGCGTCCGTTCGTCTTCGGAGACCCCGTCGAGGAGCGTGCGGTCGGCCGCAATCGCCTCGAGCAGTTCGATCATCTCCTCGAGGCGTCCGAAGAGCGGGTGGCGGTGGCTAGGGGGAGGAGCGGTCGGAGACATCTCGAACAGCGTACCCTGCCTTCAGACCCTGGCGCCACGAGCGCCTCGCAGGACGGAGGGATTCGCGACGCGAGGGATATCCCGGCGGCACGCCCGAACAGGGACTGTGCCGCCGGAATGAAGACAGCGGTTACCGGAGGTACTTGTTGAACCAGGCGAGCGTGCTCGCCCAGGCCGCATCGGCGGCCGCTTTGTTATAGCGCTCGGGCGTCGCGTTGTTGTTGAAGCCGTGAACGGCGCCAGGATAGATGTGCCCTTCGTGGACGACGCCGGCTTTCGTGAGCGCGGCATCGTATGCCGGCCAGCCCTGGACCAGGCGGGTGTCTTCGCCGCCATGATGGACGAGAATGGCCGCTTTGATCTTCGGCACGTCCGCCTCGGGCGGCGCGCCGCCATAAAACGGCACCGCGGCCGCCAGGTCACTGCCCATCCGGACCGCGAGTGAGTTCGCGATGCCGCCGCCGAAGCAGAAGCCGACGACACCCAACTTACCCGAGCTGTCCGATCTCGCCTTGAGCCAGACCGCCGCAGCGTAGAAGTCCTCGCTCATCTTGGCGCGATCGACCTTGCCGAACATCTCGAGCCCCTTCTCCTCGTCCCCGGGAAATCCGCCGAGTGAGGTCAGCGCATCCGGCGCGAACGCCATGAAGTTGGCCACCGCGAGACGGCGCGCGATGTCCTCGATGTGGGGGTTGAGACCACGGTTCTCGTGGACGACGAGGATGCCCGGCAGCTTTCCAGTCCCGGCGCTCGCCGGCCGGGCGAGATAGCCGCGAATGCTGCCGTTCCCGTTCGGCGACGGGACGGTTGCGTACTCCGTCTTGATGCGCGCGTCGGTCGGCGGCACCACCTGTGCGGCCGCGTAGTTCGGCATCAATTGGTCGACGATCGCCGCCGCGGCGACACCCGAGACAGCCACCTTCTTGACGCGACTCAGAAATGAACGGCGATCGATGTCGCCGTGGATATAGAGGTTATAGGCGTCGATGGCCTCGCGCGGCAGCGTCGATTTCGTCTGCTCCATCACTGTGCTCCTCTGCAGGGTGTCCGGGGACAAATAAGGACAGGATCCGCGCGGAGGATACCACGGAGGTGACGCTGACGGCAGGCGGGCACGGCCGCGGCCGACCCGCCTTGACTCAGCGCCGCCCGGACGGTCCGAGCCGCCCCGCTGACCCCTGTGCTGAACTGCCCCCGCTGATGGATGGGGGGAACATGCCGATGACGGTCACCCTGGAGGTACGCCGGATCTCAGAGCCGTCGCTGAGTTTCAGGATCGCGATCACCGTGTACTCTCCTTCCGGCATGCGCCTGATGGCGAACTGATGGGTGGCGGCCGCGCCGTCGCCGTCCAGCGTAATCACGTGAGACCCTCCCGAGAGGTCTTCAGCGATCCACTCGATGGTCAGTTCGCGGCTGCGCGGGTCGGGCTCGACATGCATGCGGGCAATGACATCGCTCTCCGACGGCGTGAAGGATGCGGACATCTTCAACGTGAGCGGCTCAGGCTTCTTGTCAGCCGCACTCGCGGTGCCGGACGCAAGGGCGACGGCCGCGAAGACGGTGGCGATGAGGGCGTATCGTGTCATGGTCGCGATCTCCTTGCCATGAACACGTAGCAACGGCGATGCCGACCACGCCGACGAAACTTGGAAGAATCAGGCCTGAATACGAGCACACTGCAATTCGCATAGATACGTTTTAGTAATATTCAAACGTTTGAGAGACTATATTGAAACATTCTGACTCAGCGACATTGCGCCACTCGTCAACCCGCTCCGTCGCGTATCTTCATGTCACCGCGACATGATTCAAGGACCACGCCCATGACAGCCCTGCGACAACACCTGCCGCAGTCGGTCCGCCGTCTCTGGCACACCGACGCACCGCTGACCGCCACGGGACTGCTGATGCTCGCCCTGCTCTGCGGAACTCTGATCGGCCTGTGGCTCGACCCTCGCACCATCTCGGGCGCTCCGGCCTGGCTCAAGCCGGCCAAGTTTTCACTATCGATTGCCGTCTACACCCTCACGTTCGCCTGGGTATTCGGTTTTCTTGGGGCATGGCGCCGCATGCGGCGATTCGTCAGCCTCACCACCGCAACCGTGCTCATCATGGAGTTCGCGATCATCGCGCTGCAGACGCTTGTGTCGACCGCCGTCGCCGTCGCCCTCTGGCGCCAGTCATTCGACGATCCGGCGCTCGGCTGGGCACTGCGCCTCGGCATGACCATCTCCATTCTGGGAGCCTCAACAGG
>CANJYC010000281.1 GCA_947478985.1 Acidobacteriota bacterium
CGGGCCGCACGGGTCGGATGCCACCCCGCGGCGCCGCACGTCCAGACGTCGAAGCGGCCGGCCAGACGCGACTGCCGAAGCACGTGAGGCAGCGTGTGGCGCACGTCCAGTTGCATCGCCTCGATGAACGAATCGCCCAGCAGCAGTACCGCCGGTCTGTCCGACATCGGATAGTCCACTTCGTCGTGGCACCCGATGTTGTTCCAGCGTCCCTTCACCAGGAATTCGACGGCGCGATCTCGCTGCCCCGCCCAGGTCCACGATCGACCGGGCTCGTGCCAGGGCATATCCACGATGGCGTCGACGTACGCACCGGTAATCGTGCCTGCGGTCATCACGGGCAGCTTCGAGAGTTCTCCTGGGGTGAGATTCGTATAGAAGGTGGGCGACTGACGACGCGCGATGACCTCGAGGGCGACGTCAGCCAACACGAGTGACAGCGTGGTGGAGATCACGATGGTCGTGACGGCCAGCAGCCACTCGCGGCGCTTGGTTCGAACCTCCATCAGTGGATCACCGGCGCGGAATGTTGCATCAGTACGGACAGCACACTAACACGGCTCGCCGTCCTGGCGAACGCCTGATCCACCAACGTGGCCTTGAACATCGGTCTTGGCCCGTTCCGATGTTGCAACCAGCCGCGTCGATGAATGGATTGGATCAGCCCGCGCCCTACCGACGTTCTCGCCTATCGCGGCGTTCGGTTCGTCGTGCCCGTGGCGCCGCCAATCTGCAGCGGCGCATCAATACGCACGCGCAGCGTCGTGCCCTGCGGCAGTTCGACTTCCTTGCCCTCAGAGGCCGCGATCGCACCGCCGCCTCCGATGACCGCGCCGAGCACCGCGCCCTTCGTGCCCCCGAGCACCGCGCCGAGCAGACCACCGACCGCCGCGCCCGCGCCGGCCTTCCCGACGTCACCGCGGATGCCTTCGCCGGCAATCGCCTGCGTCACCGTACCGCGCATCGGGTAGGCACGGCCGGTGATGGTGACCTGATCGAAGCTGACCGTCATTCTCGCGGTCCGATTGGTGCGGGTGGCCGGCGCCACCGCCGACACGACGCCGCGCATCACGGATCCCGCCGGAATGGCCACACGGCCGTTCACAATGACATCAACGAGCGTCGTCGCCTCGAATCGATCCTCCACCTGGGCGGTGCCGCTGTTGAGTACGTTCTGGAGGCGCACGTCCAGTTCCTGTCCGGGAGGCACTTCGATGATGCCTCTGGCGGGCGCCGGACTTGGCGACGTGGGCCTGGCCGCGACCGGCGATTCGCCCCTGGCGCGGGAGCGCACGTCCTCGATGCGATCGCGCACATCGGCGTACTCGCTGCGGCTGAGAGTCCGCTCCTTGCGGAGTTTCACACGGAGATAGACCACCTCGTCGCGCAGCTCATCAAGCTCTGCCTGGAGCTGCGTGGCGCGTGCGGCCTCACGGCCGCGCAGCGTCGTCAGATCCCGATCCGCGAGGTACACGTTGTCCTGGAGCCGCTGGATGTCGGCGGCCGTCACGGTCTGCGCCTGTGCGGTCACCGGGGCCAGCAGACCCGAGAAGCACAGCACCGCGATGGCAATGTAACGAAGATGACGCATGGGGTTCCTCCTTGGCCTAGTTTCGCCAGGGCACGAGGTTCTGTATCCAGGCGATGCGCATGAGGTCGTTATAGATGACTGTCACCATGAGCATCATCAGGAGCACGAACCCGGCGAGCAGCATCTTTTCCTTCACGGCCATGCTGAAGTCGCGGCGCGCGACACCTTCGAGGGCCATGATGAAAATGTGCCCCCCGTCGAGCACGGGAATCGGCATCAGGTTCAGCAGGCCGAGGTTCAGGCTGATCGACGCCATCAGCGTGAAGAGCGCGACCCAACCCGCCGCCGCGGACTCACCAGACAGCTGCGCAATCGCGACGGGGCCCTGCAACTGCCGCAACGAGGTTTGGCCGACAAACAGTCCACCGAGCGTTTTGAAGATCAGGCCGCTGAACTCGATGTTGCGCTGCACGCTCAATTTCACGGCCTCGATCGGGCTCGGGTGGAAGGGCTTGGTCGCCTCGCTGATGGCGATGCCGATCAGTCCGCGGTCGCCCTGCCGCTCGGGCGTCACGCTCACGTGGAGTTCCTGTCCCGCCCGCTTGAGTGTCAGGTCGACCGGTTTCCCCGGGCTGCCAGAGATCGCTTCGGAGAGCTGTCTGGCGAAGATCATGCGTCGCCCGTTCACGGCATAGACGACGTCACCGGGCTTGAGGCCGGCGCGCTCCGCCGGCGCACCGCTGTTCACCGCGCGCACGCTCGGGCTGACGTCCGGCAGCACACCGATGTCGCCCACCTCGAACCGCGACTGGGGATTCGGGTGCACCGTGACCGACTCGGTCTGACCGGCCCGCAACAGCGTCACCGCCACGTCACGACTGGGACGGGTGCCGATGGCGAGGTAGAGGCGCTCCCAGGTGTCGACCGTGTCGCCGGCCACCGTCAGAATGCGATCGCCGACCCGGATGCCACCGTGTTCGGCCGGCGAATCCGGCAGCACCGCACCGACCACCGGAGGCTCATCCTGGTAGGCCGGCACCTCGGCGCCCTGCGCCAGCACGATGGCCATCACGACGACGGCGAGGATGATGTTCATCGTCGCCCCGGCGATCAGGATCTGGAATCGCTCCCATTTGGTGCGCGACAGGAACTCGTCGGGACTGCCGGTGCGGGTATCCTCGGGATTCTCGCCGGCCATCTTCACGTAGCCGCCGAGCGGAATGATGCTGATGCAGTACTCCGTGTCGCCACGGGTGGTCTTCAGGATTTTCGGCCCGAACCCCAGCGAGAACGTCAGCACGCGCACCCCCAGCCGACGCGCCGCCAGGAAATGCCCCAGCTCGTGCACGAAGATGAGCACACCGAGCACGAACAGAAATGCCAGAAGCGTTGTCACGACTGAGTCCTCACGCCGTTCAATTCTAGCGCGCCGGCGACATGCCGCGCCTGCTCGCGCGCCCAGGCATCGGCACGCCGTACCACCCGCAACGTCGTCACCGGCTCCGACTCGTGTGCGCCCATCGTCTCTGCTATGACGCGCGGGATGGCCATAAAGCCGAGGCGCCCCACCAGAAACAGCTCGACCGCCACTTCATTGGCGGCGTTCAGGACCACCGGCACGGTGCCTCCCGCACGCAGGGCCTCGTAGGCCAGACCCAGGCACGGAAACCTGTCGTGCGCCGGCGGGAAGAACTCGAGGCGCCCCGCGCGCGTGATGTCGAGCGGCGGCAGCATCGCCTCCCAGCGCTCCGGATAGGAGCAGGCGTACTGAATCGGCAGACGCATGTCGGTCACGCCGAGCTGCGCAATCACGGAGCCGTCGCTGAGCTCGACCATGGAATGGACGATCGACTGCGGATGCACCACAACGTCGATCTGGTCTGCACCGGCGTCGAACAGCCACCGCGCCTCGATGACCTCGAGGCCCTTGTTCATCAGCGTGGCTGAATCGATCGTGATCTTGCGCCCCATCTGCCATGTGGGATGCTGCAGCGCCGCCGCCGGCGTCACG
>CANJYC010000282.1 GCA_947478985.1 Acidobacteriota bacterium
CGCGCCTTTCGGTCGCTCCGTGGATTCGCGGTGGCCGCCGACGTCACGTCGGGACATGTGCCGGCAGGGCTCTACAGCCTGCCGGGCCACACCGTACCCGATGACGATTTCTTTCCCCGTCTCTACGTCAGCGGCACGCGACGGCGCGTCGGCGCGGATCTGGAGTGGCGGGAAGGGCCTGTCTCGGTGCGAGGCGAACTGCTGCGCGTCCGCGACCAGCGCGAGGGCCAGGGTACCGATGACGACACGCTGGCCAGCCTGCTGGCCCGAGGGTGGTACGTCAGCGGCACCTGGCTGCTAACGGGTGAGCGGAAGGACGATAACGTGCGGCCGGCCAAGCCGTTCCTCCAGAACGGGGCCGGCGCCCTGGAACTGGCTGGGCGGATCGAGGACGTGCGATTCGGGAGCCCCGGGGCATCTGGTGTCGCATCACGAGACACCCGCGCCCGCAGCATCGCCGAGCGCTCGGATCGCGCGTGGACCTTCGGGGTCAACTGGTACCTCAATCGCTACAGCCGGGTGCAGGTCAACCTCATCCGCGAACGGCGGCAGGAAGACGGCGTGGTGATCCCCGGCCAGGCCCAGGTCTGGAGCCGTGTGCTCCGCGTCCAGTTCGCACTGTGACCGCATCCACATGAGACGCGCCCTCCTTGGTCCGCTCGCCGCCATCGCGCTGTCGCTGTGGATGCTGACGGCGTCACCGTCTGCCCAGTCGGCGGCGGGTTCCGCCGACGCACTGTTCGACGGCGACACGCTGCACGACGTCTGGATTCACATCAACGCGCGCGATTGGGAGCAGCTGCGCGCCACGTATCAGGAGAACACCTACTACCCATGTGACGTCGAGTGGCGCGGCCTCAAAGCCCGCAACGCCGGATGCCGTTCGCGCGGATCCGCCAGCCGCAGCGCAGCCAAACCCGGCCTGCGCGTGGAATTCGACCACTACGTCACGGAACAAACTTTTGTCGGTCTGACCTCGCTCGTTCTCGACAACTTCTGGCAGGACCCGTCGATGATGCGGGAGCGTCTGTCCATGCTCCTGTTTCAGCGCATGGGCATCCCGGCGCCGCGCGAAGCCTTCACGCGGCTGTATGTCGGCAGCGACCGCGCGTATGCCGGAATGTACGCCCTGGTGGAAGACGTCGACGCGCACTTTCTGGCGCGTCAGTTCGGCGACGGGTCCGGGTACCTCTACGAATATCAGCGACAGGACGACTATCGGTTCGAGGACCTCGGCGCCGACCTCGAGCCGTATGCCGTGCGGTTTGCGCCGAAGACCCACGAGCACGAATCCGCCTTCACGCTCATCTCGCCCATCCGTGACATGGTCCACGCCATCACCGATGCCGCTGCCTCCGATCTTGAGACACGCGTGGCCCCGCTGCTCGATCTCCGCCAGGTGCTCACGCAACTGGCCGTGGAGAACTACCTGTCGGAATGGGACGGTGTGCTCGGCGATCTGGGTCTCAGCAACTTCTACCTGTACCGGCTGCCCGGGCAGGACCAGGCCAGGATGATTCCGTGGGACAAGGACAACACCTTCAGCCGGATCGACATGCCGCCGTGGCACAACGTGGAAACCAACGTGCTCACCGCGAAGGCCTGGGCCGTGCCTGAGCTCCGCGCGTTCTACCTGCAGAAGCTGTCCGAGACCGCCGCGTCTGGCGAGTGGCTTGAGGAAGAGGCCGGCCGCGAGTACGCGCAGATCCACGAGGCTGCGCTGGCGGACCGCGTCAAATCCGTCTCAAGTGCCGCGTTTGAAGAAGCGGCTGAGGACGTGAGCCGGTTTGCGCGCGAGCGCGGCGGCATCATCCGCCGCTTCCTCACCGGCGACGAACTGCGTCAGTGACAGGCCCCGTGGCCTGAATCGCCTGCGCCGGACACGGGCAGGAAGTCCCAGTCATACCCGTCCGAGAGAAGCGTGAGCCGCAGGACGCCGAAGGCGCCCGTCCGAATGACCTCGCGATTCGGGCTGACACTCGCCGGCGTGTGCAGAATCCCACCGCCGGTCCCAACAGTGAATTGACGGAGCCCTCTGGCGGCATCCGGAAACCCATCGGGATCCTGTGGCCTGAACCGCTCGTAGAGATGATCGTGCCCGTTGAGCACGATCTCGGCGTCGGCGTCGTACAGCAGCTGCCACAAGTCCCGCATGGCAGGCGTCCCTCCGCTCGGCCCGGAGGTGAACAGCGGGTGGTGCCAATAGGCGATCGTGCACCGCGCGCGACTCGCCGCGAGGTCGGTCCGCAGCCACGCGGCCTGAGCCGACCCTGGGCCAGCCGGCACGTTACTGTTGAGCGAAATGGCGTGCCATGCGCCCAGGTCGAAGCTGTAGTAGCCAAGGCCTGATGGGCCCGCGTTGGCACCGAAGTAGGCGTAGTACGGAGCCGCTCCTGTCGACAGGTATTCGTGATTCCCAGGCGTCGGACGCGTGCGGCCCTTGTGACGGCCCCAGGTCGGATCGTAGCAATCGCGGTATTCCTGCGCCGTCCCCGACAGGTACGCGTTGTCGCCCAACGCAAACACGGTCCCGCCGATGCCGTCGAGCAGCCTCGCCGTTGATTCAGCGTTCGCATCGCACATCGCGATATCGCCGGCGCCAACGAAGACCTGGGGCAACGACGGCACGACGGGCACCGGCACCGACGGCGAACCGGGTGGAAAGGTGTCAGGCGGCGTGATGCCGGACGGGCTTGACGGGGAGCCGCCGCACTGGGCGAGCGTCAGGCAGAGAATGGCCGCCGCGACGCGCCTCATCGCATCCGCCTGCTCTCGGCCATCGTCAGAACCTCACAATCGCCGCGAACTGGAGCCGACGCTGCGGAAACGCCGTCACGGGCCTGGCATAGAGCGGGGACAGCAGCTCACCGACGTAGCGATCGTAGTTGGTCGCGTTCAAGACGTTGAACGCTTCCAGGCGTCCCTCCGTCACAGCCTTCCCCGTGCGGAATCGCCGCGTCAGCGCCAGATCGATGTTCCGGTACGGACCGGTCTTGCCGGTATTGCGGCCACCGGGACGGGCATCGCCCTGCGTTGTGCCGTTGCGATCGTCGCCCCACGTGATCGTGTAGGGGCGATTGCTTTGGAACGCGCCCACGCTCGAGAGGGACCAGCCGCGGAGCAGCGGACGCGCACCTGGCAGATCCCATGTGGCGCCAACCGACAGGTTGTGCGTGATGTCGGTCGAGGCTCGCGCCTTCTCGGCGGGAATGTTGCGGCTGTCTTCCGGCAATTCGTCGTTGGCCATGTCCTCCGCGTGCGAACGCGTATAGGACGCCACTGTCTGCCACGCTCCTGCGGTGCGGCTGGCCTTGACCTGCAGGGCGCGATACCAGCTGCGGCCCTGATTGCCGAGCGTGAGGAACTCGCGGTAGCTGCCCGGCAGAGGCAAGCTCGGCCTGGTGGCGTCCGCCTGCGCCACGGTGCGCTGGGACGGCTTCGAGTTCGAGGCCGGCGCGTTGGTGTCGACGAGGCTCACGAGGTCGTACCCGCGCAGGTGAACAACGTCCGCGCCGAGGAC
>CANJYC010000283.1 GCA_947478985.1 Acidobacteriota bacterium
ATCGATGGGAGGCGGAGTGGTGTCGAGGCGTCCCCCTGCTCGGCGGCCAGCATCTGCGAGAAGGCCGCCGCGATCATGTTCCCCTCGATAGTGCCGCCGACCAGCGACGGGCTCGCGGTGACGGGCGTCGTGGAAGACGACGTGGTGGGCGACGGCGACGGCTTCGTCCATGCGAAGGGTTCAACCGCCGGGATGGATGCCGTTGGCCCCGCCAGCACGCCATCCAGGGTCGGCACGTCGAATTCGGGCTCCATCAACGGCACCGGCGTGGCTGGCGTCTGGCCCATGGTCGAAAACGCGGCATCGAGCCGGCTGAAATAGTCGTCGAGCGATTCCGCGTTGACCTGATCGGGAGGCCAGAGGCCTGGGCCCGGGGTGCTGACGGCCGGTGGGACTACCGGCGGGACGAAAGGCACGGCGGCCTGGATCGGTTCCGGCACGAATGCGCGCACCGGCTCCGGCGGCGCCATGTATACCGGCGCGACCGGCTGGGGCGGCGCGACCACGGCGCGTTCGGCCGGCGGCGGCTCATATGACACGACGGGCGGCGGTGCGGTGGGCACGGCGGCAGGTGCCGCGGCCACCGGTGCGGCGCGCTGCACGCCTCGGACTTTCGCGCTCTCGAGCAGTTCACGCACGCGCGTGATGACGTGCTGCGGTTCGAACGGCTTCACCAGAACGCCGTCGGCACCCGCCTGCTCCGCCTTGGCCTCATCGACCGGTTCAAATGCGCCGGCCAGCAGCAGCACCGGGATGTGCTTCAGGTCCGAATGCCCTTTGACGAAGGCGGCGACCTCGTACCCGTTGCGCCGCGGCACGCCGATATCGGCCAGCACGATGTCGGGACGCTCGATCGCGATGCGGGCAATCGCCTGCTCGCCGTCGCTGACCGTCACCACGTCGACGTCCTCGCTGGCAAAGGTGAGCTCGATGACGCGCTGAATCGTGATGCTGGCGTCGACGAGGAACAGCTTATGAGCGGCGGCCACTAAATCGACTCCATACGGGACCGTGCCTGTGCATTGATGAAATCGACGATCGCCTGCATCGGGGTCCCCGGCAGGAAGATGCCACGGATCCCCATCTCATTCAGCTTCGCGATATCGACATCGGGGATGATACCCCCGACCACGACCAGCACATCGTCCAACTGCCGCTCCCGGAGCAATTCCATGATGCGGGGGCAGATGTGCATATGGGCGCCGGACAGAATCGACAGGCCGATGACATCGGCGTCCTCCTGGAGGGCGGCACCGACGATCTGTTCCGGCGTCTGACGAAGGCCGGTGTAGATCACCTCCATGCCGGCATCGCGCAGGGCCCGGGCAATGACCTTCGCACCTCGGTCGTGCCCGTCGAGGCCGGGTTTGGCGATGACAACGCGGATCGGGTGGCTCATCGGCTACATTATCGGTGTTTCTTCGTATTCGCCCCACACCTGACGCAGGGCGTCGCACATTTCCCCCACGGTCGCGTAGGCGCGGACGGCCTCGAGGAGCAGCGGCATCGTGTTGGCTGCCCCCCGCGCGCCGGCCGCCAGCGCTTCCAGCGCCCGGCCAACCCGCACGCCATCGCGGCGCCGCTTGAGCGCCTCGAGCTTCGCCAGCTGCTGCTGGCCCGCCGACTCGTCCACATAGAGGATCCGGATGGGCTCAGCCTCCGGCGACACGAAGTCGTTCACGCCGACGATGACCTGCTCGCGCGTCTCGATCGCCTGCTGCGTGCGGTAGGCGCTGTCGGCGATCTCCTTCTGCGGATAGCCGCGCTCGATCGCCTCCACCATGCCTCCCATGCGGTCGATCGTCCCGATGTAGGCAAGGGCCTCCGCCTCGATCTCGTTGGTGAGCGTCTCGAGGTAATAGGACCCGCCGAACGGATCAACCACATCGGTCACGCCTGTTTCGTAGGCGATGACCTGCTGCGTGCGAAGGGCCAGCGTCGCCGCCTCGGCGGTGGGCAGCGCCAGCGCCTCGTCGAGCGAGTTGGTGTGCAGCGACTGGGTGCCACCGAGGACCGCCGCCAGCGCCTGAAGCGCCGTGCGGACGACGTTGTTGTAGGGCTGCTGCGCCGTGAGCGACACGCCCGCCGTCTGTGCGTGGAAGCGCAGCTGCCAGGAGCGCGGGTGCCTCGCCCCGAAGCGATCGCGCATCACGCGCGCCCAGATGCGGCGGGCGGCGCGGAACTTCGCGAGCTCTTCAAAGAAATCGCTGTGCGAGTTGAAGAAGAACGAAATGCGCGGCGCGAAGTCGTCAACCGCGAGGCCCGCATCGATGCCGTACTGAACGTACTCGATGCCGTCGCGCAGCGTGAAGGCCAGCTCCTGCGCCGCGGAGGATCCCGCTTCGCGGATGTGATAGCCGCTCACGGAAATGGTGTTCCACTTCGGCACCTCGCGGGCGCAGAAGGCGAAGATGTCGGTCACGAGCCGCATCGACGGTCGCGGCGGGAAGATGAATTCCTTCTGCGCGATGAACTCCTTGAGGATGTCGTTCTGCAACGTGCCCGAGAGCGTCCGCCAGCTCGCGCCCTGCTGCTCCGCCACCACGAGGTACATCGCGAAAATCATCGCAGCCGGAGAATTGATCGTCATCGACGTCGTGATCGCACCGAGATCGATGCCGTCGAAGAGCGTCTCCATGTCGGCAAGCGAGGCCACGCTCACGCCGCACTTCCCGACCTCGCCGAGCGACAGGGCGTGGTCCGGGTCCCGCCCCATCAGGGTCGGCAGGTCGAAGGCGACGCTCAGCCCGGTGCCCCCGGCCTGCAACAGCTGCCGGTAGCGCTGGTTGGTGTCCTCGGGGGTGCCGAATCCCGCGAACTGCCGCATCGTCCAGAGCTTGCCGCGGTAGCCGGCCGGGTGGATGCCACGGGTGTAGGGGAATTCGCCGGGATCGCCGAGATCGCGCTCGTAGTCGAGCGTCCCGAGGTCCTCTGGTGTGTAGAGCACGCGCACGCGGCGTCCGGGGAGTGTCGAGACCGTCACACCGCTCATTGTACGAAAATCACACCGAGTCTGATTTCCATACAATGAGCGCATGACCGAACATGGCACCCTTTTCGGCGCGATGCTGCGGGAGTTTGACGAAGCGGCCCGCCTGCTCAACCTCGACCCGGGCATCTGGAAGATCCTGACGCACCCGAAGCGCCAGATCATCGTGTCGTGTCCGGTCATGATGGACAGCGGCGACATCAAGGTCTTCACCGGCTACCGCGTGCAATACAACATCACGCTCGGACCGGCCAAGGGCGGCATCCGCTATCACCCCGACGTCTCACTGGACGAAGTCACCACGCTCGCCGCGTGGATGACCTGGAAGTGCGCGGTGGCGCACATCCCGTTCGGCGGCGGCAAGGGTGGCGTCATCTGCGATCCGTCGACGATGTCACCGCGCGAGCTGGAAGCGCTGACCCGCCGCTACATCGCCGAGATCATCGAGGCGATTGGGCCCGAGAAGGACGTGCCGGCCCCAGACGTCAACACCAACGACCAGGTGATGGCGTGGATCATGG
>CANJYC010000284.1 GCA_947478985.1 Acidobacteriota bacterium
CGCCGGCGGACGAGCGAGACCGGGGCGCTCATTTGAAGCGGATCCGCGGGTCGACCATCGCGTAGATGATGTCGGAGAGGATGTTGCCCACGAGCATCAGCACGCTGCTGATGACCAGGATGCCGAGGGCCACCGGGTAGTCGCGCTGCAGGATGGCCGTGTATCCGAGGTACCCCATGCCGTCGATGTTGAAGACGCGCTCGATGAGGAACGAGCCGGCCAGCATCAGGCTGATCACGTGACCCAGGCCCGTGACAATCGGGATGAGCGAGTTGCGGAGCGCGTGCACGAAGATGACCCGGTGCTCGGTGAGCCCCTTCGCAAATGCCGTGCGCACGTAGTCCTGACCCAGGTTCTCCATGAGCGAGTTCTTGGTCAGGATCGTGTCGGTGGCAAAGGCGCCCACCATGTAACAGAGCACGGGCAGAAACATGTAGTGAATCTGCCCTGTGACCTTGCCCCACGTGCTCAGATACGCCCAGTTGTCCGGGCGGAACCCGCCAAGCGGGAAGATGCTCCAGAAGCTCCCGCCGCCCAGGAATACGAGCAGCGCCGTGCCGAGCGCCCATCCGGGAATCGCATAGCCGACGAAGACGAGCGCGCTGCTGACGAAGTCAAATCGCGAGCCGTGCCGGATGGCCTTGAACACCCCGAGCGGGATGCAGACGAGATAGCTGAGCAGGAACCCGGTCACACCCAGGAAGATTGAGACCGGGAAGCGCGACTTGATGACGTCCCAGACCGGGTCCTGGTAGATGTAGGAATTACCAAGATCGAGGTGCAGCACCTTCCAGAGCCAGAGCGCATACCGGATATGGACCGGCTTGTCGAAGCCGTAGTACTCGCGGATCTGCTGAATGGCGTCATCGGGCAGAGACTGGGATCCCCGGCTCGAACTGGCGGCGGCCGCCCCGCCCTCGTTCATGGCGGCCATCTGATACTGCATGATGCGCCGCTCGACCGGGCCGCCAGGCACGAAGTGCATGATGACGAACACGGCCAGCGTGATCCCGAGAAAGGTCGGGATGATCAGCAGAAACCGTCGGATGAAATAGGCGGTCATGCGCGACCCGGGGACCTGAACCTCAGCGCGCGACCGGTGCGGCGCCCTCGGCCCCGTGCTGCTTGGCGTATTCCTGCCAGTAGCGGACCTCTGTCTGCCCGACCGGCAATTGCACGGCGTTGTCCGCCATCGCCTTGGCCAGCGCCGCCTCCTTCTGCGGATCGATCCACCAGAGGCTGATGAGATCGCGGTAATCGCCGAACCGCGTCACGTAGCCTGCCGGCATCCCGAACTTGTTCCAGTACCCGAGCCGCTGAAACGGTGCCTGCCACTGCAGCACGTACTCGTGGGAGTTGGCGAGCAGGCCGTCGATTTCGCGGATGATCGCCTCGCGCTTGGCCTGGTCGAACTCCCGGTCGTAGACGTCGAGCAGTTCGTCCACCCTCTTGTTCTTGAAGCCGGTGATGTTATTCGTGTTGTTCACGTCCGCCAGCGTGGAGTGATACGACGTCTCGGGGTTGGGAAAGAGGAGACCGCCCCAACCCATGGTCATCATGTCGAACTTACGCTCCATGGCGAGCTGGAACATCGTCTCCGGCGTGACGAGCCGGAGGTTCAGACTGATGCCGACCTTCCGCAGGTCGTCCTGGTAGATGGTCAGGTACGGCTCGGTCGACTTGGAGTCATAAAGGAGTTCGATGGCCAGCGGCTGGCCGTTCTTCAGGAGGCGGCCCTGGGCGTCACGCGCGTTCCACCCCGCATCGGCCAGTTGCTTCAGGGCGAGCTGCGGATCGTAGGCGTTCTTCGGGTTCGCCGGGTTCTCGTATAACGAGCCGGCGTAATACGAGTTCATCGGCGTGTATTCGTTGAAGAACAGCTTCTCGATAAGCAGCGGCCGGTTGAACAGGTGCTGCAGGGCTTCGCGCAGCCGCACGTCGCTGAAGGGGGCCTTGCGCGTGTTCATGGCCAGCCCCTGCACGCCGATCGGGCTGTCATTGAAGATCTTCCGCTTCTGCACCAGGCCGCGCTGCACCTTGTCGAAGTTCATCTCCTCGACCCACTGCCGCGAGATGTTGACGTAGTAGGAATCGAGATCGCCCTTCTTGAACATCTCGAAGGCCAGGTTCTGATCGCGCACGACCACTTCCCGGATTTCCTCGAAGTTGCCCGTACCGGCAATCCGCCGCTGCTTTTCGGCCCAGTAGTCGTGGCGACGCCGGATCGTGACCGACTTCCCCTTGACCACGTCCGCCTCGTCCACGCGGTAGGGCCCCGTGCCCGGCAGCAGCTTGAAGTTGTAATCCTTGAGGTAGGCGGCGCCGTCCACCGTCTTGAGCACGTGAGCCGGCAGAATCGGCAGCGACTGCGCGAAGTACATGAAGTTGCGCCAGTTCAGCACCTTGCTCTTCACGCGGACGATGTACTTGCTCTCGGCCACGGGTTTCTCGAACTTCTGGAAGACCAGTGCCGTCATCGGCGCCTGAAGCCCCTTGTCCATCGCGAACGACCAGGTGGCAACCACGTCGTCTGCCGTCACTGGCTGACCGTCCGACCAGCGTGCGTTCGGGTTGAGGCGAAAACGGTACGTGAGCTTGTCGGGTGAGACCTGCCAGTGCGTCGCCAGCGCAGGGATGTAGTCGAGCGTCGTGGCGTGCATCGAGAGCAGCGTCTCGTACACCAGGCTGGTGATCAGGCTGTTCAGGGAGGTGTTGGACTCGGGGCCGTCGATGCGGAGCGTGCCCGGAAAGTTCGGCATGTATTCGCGATACACGCCGCCCTTGATGGCCCGCGGGTCTCCGATGAGGTCGTAGTCGGTGTTGGTCTGCCAGCCGTCCCCTGCGAAACCCTTGCCGCCCTGTTCGGCAGGCACCGCCGGATCGGCTCCCGCGTCGGCGTCGGGGAACACCGGGTAGGCGTTCTTGTCGAGCGGCGCGCTGGCGCGCGAGGCCTCCGGTGTCGAGGCGGCCGTCGGCGCGGGCGCCGTCTGCGTGGAGCCCCCGCCCCCGCAGCCGGCGGCAAGCGTGGCGGACATGGCGATCGCGATCAGGGATACGGCTCGCACGGCAACTCCTTGGCGGAAGGACATCGGGATCATTCTGTCCGGTTTTCCTCAGCAGCGATCAACGAAAACAGCTTCCGCGGCCACGCTCGCCTTCATGCGGCCGATGCGGTCACAGCATCGGGATGATGCCCGACTGGAGCTCGTAGACCATGTCACAGTGGCGGCACCGGACGGGCTCGGTGCCGGCGCCCTGCCGGGCCGACCGTTCGATCTCGAGGCGCTTGCCGCACTTGCAGACGTAGCCGGTCACGCGTCCCGGATTGCCCGTCGCCAGCGCAAACGGCGGCACGCTGGCGACGATGACGGCGCCCGCGGCGACGATGCAGTATTCGTTCAGGGTGACACCGCAGACGATCGTCGCATTGGCGCCCACCGACGCCCCCCGCCTCACGAGTGTCTCGTAGACCGTGTAGTCGCTGATGAAGGCCCGCGGA
>CANJYC010000285.1 GCA_947478985.1 Acidobacteriota bacterium
CAGTACCCGTTGAGATTCCCAATCGCTGTACACGACGCAGTTGTTACGCCACCTTGCCACGTACCCGAATACGTGGTGTTTGGTGTCGGGGCCGGCGCGGGGGCTGGGACAGGGACAGGTGCCGGGGAGGGAGCGGGGGCAGGAGCTGGAGCCGGGAGTGGCGCCGGAGTCGGTAATGGCGAGGGTGACGAAGATTGACTGAAAGAAGGCGACGTCGGAGTGGAACTTCCCCCGCCGCAACTGACCCCAAGTAATGCAACGACAAGCAGAACCCATTTCATCGGAACCTCCAACTGACGGGAGACGCGAGACGGGAGACGGGAGACGGGAGACGGGAGTCGAGAGACCGGAGACCTGAGAATTGAGACTGAAGACCCTGGATACTAAGACTTAGGTCGTACGCCGAGCGGAATCTTTTGCGATCACACCGGCCTTGTCAAGTCGATATAGTCGCAGTCCGCGATCTTCTGTTCGATGTCAGTGCCGACAATTGCGAGCGTGAAGATTAGAGAGACGATTCAGACATTCCAACACACAACACCGATGCGATACGCCACCTACTCCACGAAGCACAATCCCACTCCACGCCTTGGCATCGTGTCAGGCGATCGCGTGACCGACGCTGCGGCACTGGCCGCCTCGAGTTGGCAGGGCGAGGCTCCCTCCAGCCTCCTGGCTCTGATCACGGCCGGCCCGAAGGCCTGGGCGCGCCTCGCCAACCTGGCCTCGCGCACCCCATCGAGCGATGTCGAGAGCCATGCCGCAATGGACATCCGCTGGCATGCCCCGATTCCACGGCCCTCGAAAAACGTCGCCTGTATCGGCAAGAACTGGGCCGAGCATGCCAGGGAAATCGCAAAGAGTCTTGGGCAGGAACCCACGATTCCAAAGTTTCCAGTGTTCTTCACCAAGGCCCCCACGACGGTCGTGGGGCCGTTTGATGACGTGGTGTGGGATCCGGCCGTCACGCAGCAGGTTGACTGGGAAGTGGAACTCGCCGCGATTCTCGGCAGGACCGGCCGCAACATCGCGCGGGGCGACGCCTTGGACCACGTGTTCGGATACACGGTCCTCAATGATGTGACCGCGCGCGATCTTCAGCGCAGCCACCAGCAGTTCTATAAGGGAAAGAGCCTCGACACCTTCTGCCCGATGGGCCCCGTCGTGGTGACGGCCGACGAGTTCGGCGACCCGCAAGCCAAGTCGCTCACGTGCCGGGTGAACGGCGTGGTCAAGCAGCAGGGGGTGACCGGCGACATGATCTATCCGGTCGACGCGATCATCGAGTCGCTCTCCCTGGGGATGACGCTCGAGGCCGGTGACATCATTGCCACCGGCACGCCGGATGGCGTGGGCTTCGGACGGACGCCGCCGGAATTTCTGGCCGACGGCGACGTCCTGGAAACAGCAGTGGAAGGGATTGGCATGATGCGCAACATCATGCGGGCACCGACGGGCCGGCGCCCCTAGGGTGTCAGGCGGTCACAGCGTCCTTGGAGGCCGCCTTCGGAGCGGCCTTCGTGGCGCGCTTGCGGCGCGCTGCCGCCTTGACCGGGGCGGGCGTATCAGACGGCTTGAGCACGACGCGGGAGGACGCGAAGGTACGCGGTCCGTGTTCGTCGAATTCGACCTTGGTGTGGTACTCGTTCGAGCTGCTGACGGTACCATCGCCGTATTGGGCCTGCGAAACGCGGTCGCCGATTGAATACAGTCGCATGTCGATCTCCTGCCAGGACCCTGGGTTCTGGTCGCTGTTGAGCTTTATTGAGGGTAGGCCTCGCGCGGCCGGGAACTCAGGAAAGCAGATACGGGATGTCCAATCAGTTTAAGCGAAGGACGGCCGTCCGCATAACTCTTCCGCTATTCCCTGAACAAATCACTGTGTCGGCCGCGAGGCGGCTGCCGCGCGTACCTGGGCCAGCAGGTCGCGCGCTTTGAGATTCTCCGGATTGGCGGCAATCGCGCGTTCGATGACAGGCAGGGCTTCCGCGTAGCGACCGGACGCGGCGAGGGCGTACCCGAGATTGATCTCGATATCGTTGTTCATGCCGCGAAAGTCGGGGAATTTCGACTCGAGCAATCGAAGCTCCTGCACCGCCTCCGCGTAGCGCTCCTGCCCGAGGTACACCCGGCCCAGCATGTCATGCGCGTACCGGGCATTGGGATGATCGGGCACTGCCTTCAGGAACGCCTGCAGTTCAGGCAGCGCTTCTTCCGGCAGGCCCTCGGATAGCAATTCGGTCGCCAGCGCGAAGCGGGCACGCGGATACTCGGGGGCGGCCGCCTGAAGCTGCGAAACCGCGTCGGCCTTCCTGCCGACGGCGATGAGTTCCATCCCGAGGAAGAACCGGCCTCGTGCGTGTGGCCGCCGTTCCACAATTGTCTGGGCCATCGTCAATCGCGAGCTGTAGTCGCGGTTGCGCAGGACCGTCCCGGTGGCCAGCAGCAGGCATACGACGCCAAGGGCGCACCGGAAGACGAACATCCCACTGCTTCCGGCGTCTGGTGCGGCTTTGACTCGCGGTGTCTCGGGCGCAGCCGGAGCCGCGTACTGTTCCCGCGCGGTGAGCATCACAACCAGCACCATCACGGCCGCCAGCGGCAGATACATCCGCCGTTCCGCCCCGACGGCGCCGGCCATCGGGATGAGGCTGCTCGTCGGCGCGAGCATGACGAAGAACGCCGCCCCCAGGAACCCGGCCATCGGGACATACCGCAGGGCCACGACTGTCAGCGCGATGAGAGCCACGATGACGAGTCCGAGCGGCACGACGTCGCCAAACGCGAGCATGCGCGGGGCACCGTAGTCGAGCACCAGTGCGCCGGGCCAGAACGAGAGCGCGATGTAGCGCGAGACGATCTCCGTCTGGTTCATGAGATAGAGCCACGGCGTGACGCTGGGCTCGGCGCCCACCTGCATAGGCGGCCAGGCGATCAGGAGCGCCGCCGGCAGGACCCAGGTGGCGGCCAGACCTCCGTAATATCCCCGCCGCTGCCGAATGGCCTCCTTCACCGAATCGAAGATGAAGATGCGCTCGTAGAGCGCTACCAGCAGCGGCGCGGTCACCATGGACGGGTTGCACAGCATTCCGGCGGCGCAGGCAGCAATGGACATCACCTGCCAGCCGCGGACGGCGCCATAGAGCGTCAGCAGATAGCACAGCCCCATGAGGGAATCGCTGCGCGCGGAGAGATAGTTCACCGCCTCGCTGTTCAGCGGGTGCAACCCCCAGATGAGCGCACAGGCAAGCGCGATGTCGGCCGAAGCCTGGCCGAATCGGCCGGCAAGAGACGGCAGCAGCAGCGTCCGGCGCACTAGTCCGAACAGCACCAGCGCGGCCGCCATGTGAATCGCGATGTTGACGAGGTGGTATCCCGTCGTCTCAAACTCACCGACCGCGAAGTTCACGGCATACGAGAGGTTGACGAGCGGCTGCCCTGCCACCGGTGAATCGCGTGGCGGCGACAGCGCCGTCGCCATCTGCCGA
>CANJYC010000286.1 GCA_947478985.1 Acidobacteriota bacterium
CCCAGGCAGGGCCTCGGCTACCGTGAGCTGATCCAGATCGCGGGAGTCATCGTTGTCGATCGAGGCCCAGAGCAGGCCGGTCAGATCCCTGATCGGCCTGCCATCGGTCTCCACTCCGTCTTCGGCCGTCGCGGGTGCTTCCAGATGCTGGAGCTCGGCGAGTGCCGCGTCCGAGAACGACGGGAGCAGTCCCCGCTCGCGCATCGCTCCCTCGGCGATGCGCTGCAGGATTGCACGGTGCTGCTGAGCGGTATGCGGTATCTGCGACATCGGCACTCCACTGACGACTATAGCGGCAGGTGCGCATCCTGCGATTCGCAGCGTATCGGAGCGCGGGTCGCGCCGATGTGCCGTTGTGCACAGGGCGTCTGCCAACAAGCCTGATTGGTTGGGGGCGTCTCGGTAATCGGGATGCCAGCACCAAGGTCCCACGTCTCGCGACGCGCACGCGTCACCCTTTCTTCACACCTTTCAACGCCCTTGTGGGGTCGGAGCGGGAAACTGCGCCAAGGGCATCGGCGTATTAACAGGTAACACCACGCGACAGGTGACAGGCGTGTCCATATTCCTGACAAGGCGGGTTCTCGTGATTAACCGATGGCTCATTTGCGCGTCGCTCGTACTCGTCGCCGGCTGCACGGCAGCTCCAAAGCAGGGCGGTCGAGGTGCCGGACGCGCCAGCGCGGTTGCGGTGGCGACCGTGTCTCCGCAACGCATCTCCGTGCAGCGCTCGGTTGCACTTGCAGGCACGCTGATTTCGCCAGACCAGGCAAAGATCAGTGCTCAAGCCGCCGGCGTCGTGCGGTCCGTGTCCGTTCAATTGGGCGAAAACGTCCAGCGGGGGCAGGAACTGGTGCGCCTCGACCCCGAAGAACTCCAGCTCACCTTGCAGCGCGCCGAGAGCGCGCTTAGGCAGACGGAGGCGGAACTTGGGATGGGCGACGGGGACAGCCAGCCGCTGCCGGACGAGCAGATTGCCTCAATCCGGAACGCGGCGGCCAATCGCGACGATGCGCGTCAGCAGAACCAGCGGGCGGAGCAGTTGGCCACCCGAGGCCTGCTCTCCGGCGCCGAGGCGGATACGACGCGTACCAAGTTGAAAGTCTCGGAGGCGGCGTATGCCTCGGCACTGCAAACGGTCCGCAGCCTCAAGGCCAGCCTCGAGGATCGCCGCGCGTCTTTCGCACTGGCGCAGAAGAAGCTGAATGACGCCGTCATCAAGGCACCCGTCGCCGGCACCGTGTCCGAGCGCCTCGTGCAGCCCGGTGAGTACATCAGGGAAGACACTCCGGTTGTCACCCTCGTCGCGCTGGATCCGCTGAAGCTGACCACTGCGGCGCAGGAACGTTACGCCGGCGTGCTGAAGCCCGGCATGCCGGTGCAGTTCACGGTGGAGTCCTATCCGAATGAGACCTTCCGCGGACAGATTGTCTCGGTGAGTCCCGCGGTCGATCAGGCGACACGCACGTTCACCGTGGAGGCGGAACTGCCGAATCGTGACCATCGCCTGAAGCCTGGATTCTTCGCGAAGGGTGAAATTCTCACGCACAAGGATGAGCAGGTGATTGCGGTGGCGGAAGACGCCGTGTCCACGCTTGCGGGCGTCTCGACGGTGTTCGTGGTCGAAAACGGCAAGGTCAGGCCGCAGAACGTCGCGATTGGGACGCATCAGGGCTCGCTCGTCGAGATCCTGGACGGCCTGAAGGGCGACGAAACACTGGCCTCGTCGAATCTGAGCCAGCTGTCAGCGGGGATCGCGGTGACCACGCGCGTCGAAGGCCTGGCACAAAACAGCGTCGGCGACGCTCCACCGACGGAGCAAAGCGGCCGGCGTGGCGGTCGGAGGTCACAATGATCATCTCGCGCGTCAGCGTGCAGCGGCCGGTCTTCGCCATCATGGTGTCGGCGGCGATTATCGTCGTCGGCTGGTTCTCCTATCGTCAGCTCGGCCTCGACCTGATGCCGAAGACCGACGTCCCCGTGGTGAACGTGAGCGTGTCGCTGCCCGGCGCCAGCGCCGAGGAAGTCGAGACCCAGCTCACCAAGCCGCTCGAAGAGGCCGTCAATACGATCAACGGCATCGACGAGCTCCGCGCGAGCTCCGATCCGGGCCGCGCGAACATCACGATTTCGTTTGTCCTCGAACGCAACATCGAGGCCGCTGCGCAGGACGTGCGTGACAAGGTGGCCGCCGCCGTCCGTTCCTTCCCGCGGGACGCGCTCGCCCCTGTTGTCACGAAGGCCGATCCCGACGCGGCACCCATCCTGACGCTCGTCGTCTCCGGCCAGCACAGCGCGAGGGAGCTCACGACGATTGTCGACAAGCAGGTCAAGCAGGTCCTTGAGACCGTCGAAGATGTCGGCGCAATCACCTTCGTCGGGGATCGGCACCGCGAGATCGACCTGCTGCTCAACGGCGATCGGCTCAACGCGTACGGACTGACCGTCGATCAGGTCCGATCGTCCGTGCAGAAACAGGATGTGGACGTACCGGGCGGCAGCTTTATCGCCGGTCCGGCCGAGGTCGACCTGCGGACAATGGGCCGCATGCAGAAGGTCGATGATTTCAATCGGATTGTCCTGTCTGCAAAGAATGGCTCGGTCGTCACCTTCGGCGATGTCGGACGCGTCGAGGATGGCGTGCAGCAAATCCGCAGCGCCGGACGCCTCGACGGCGTGCCGGCCGTGTCGCTGCTGATTCAGAAGCAATCGGGCACCAACACAGTGGATGTGGTCGATCGTGTGCTCGCGCGGGTGGACGAGATCAGGCGCACGCTGCCTTCAGATATCCGCATCCAGCCGATCCGCGATCAGTCGCGCTTTATCCGTCGTTCGTTCGAGGACATCAAGCTGCACCTGATCCTTGGCTCACTGCTTGCGAGCCTGGTCGTCTTCCTGTTCATGCGGAACCCGAAGGTCACCTTCATTGCCGCGCTCGCGATCCCCACGTCCATCATCGGCACCTTTGCCGTCATGAAGGCGTTCGGCTTCACGCTGAACAACATGACGATGCTCTCGCTCTCCCTCGCCACAGGGATCGTCATCGACGACGCGATCGTGGTGCTGGAGAACATCTTCCGCTACATCGAGGAGAAGGACGTCACGCCGTACGACGCCGCGATCAAGGCGACCGAGGAGATCGGCCTTGCCGTCGTCGCCACCACGCTGTCGCTGTGCGTGATCTTTCTACCCGTGGCGTTTATGACCGGACAGATTGGACGGTACTTCTACAGTTTCGGGATCACGTCGGCCGCCGCGATTCTGATCTCCATGCTGGTGTCGTTCACGTTGACGCCGACGCTGTGCTCACTCTGGCTGAAGAAGTCGGACGCGTCGCGTCACGGGGCCACGTCGAAGTCGCAGGGCTTCTACGCGTGGATCGACAGCCGCTACGGCCGGATGCTCGAGTGGGCGCTGCGCCACCGGCTGGCCATGGCGGGCCTCGCCGTGGGCGTCGCCGTCTCCGCCGGG
>CANJYC010000287.1 GCA_947478985.1 Acidobacteriota bacterium
GAGCCTGTAGGGCCGAGCCTGTAAGAGACTCATGAAGCTTCGTGTCATCTGCAAGTCGAAGATCCACCGCGCGGTTGTGACCGGCGCCGACCTTGATTACATCGGGAGCATCGGCATCGACGCCGAGCTGATGCGCCTCACCGATATCGTTCCCGGCGAGCAGGTGTCTGTCTGGAACATCAACAACGGCCAGCGGATTGAAACTTACGCCATCAGCCTCCCGGCGGGATCGGGACAGGTGGTCGTCAATGGCGCCGCAGCCAGACACTTCCACAGCGGGGACAAGGTGATCATCGCGGCCTACTTCCACACCGACGAGCCGGTGACGCCGCAGATGATCATGGTGGACGAACAGAACCGCTTTCTGCGAAGCCTCGGTCACGACGATGCGCTGAATGTGACCGAGCCCGTCCAGCGGAAGTGACAACCTGCGGCCCTCGATGCTCTTGCCCATGAACCAGGCCAGAAGCACCGTTCACGATTTAGGATAAGGAGCTATGAAAACGCACAAGATCGCGGTTATCGCCGGCGACGGCATCGGCCAGGAGGTTATCCCCTCCGGCATCGAAGTATTGAAGATTGCGGCCAGCCAGGGCGGCTTCGGCCTCGAGTTCACCGAGTTCCCCTGGGGTTGCGAGTTCTACCTCCGCACCGGACGGATGATGGACACCGATGCCGTGGCGAAGCTCATGGGCTTTGACGCGATCTACCTTGGCGCCATCGGGGCGCCGTCCGTGCCCGACCACATCAGCGCCGGCGAGCTGCTCCTGCCCCTGCGCAAAGTGCTGCGACAGTACGTGAACCTGCGCCCGATGCGGCTGCTGCCCGGCATCACCTCGCCGCTCGCCGGTCGCGGCGCCGCGGACATCGACATGGTCTGCGTGCGCGAGAACTCGGAAGGGGAATACTGCGGCATCGGCGGCCGTCTGCATAACGGGACCGAGGACGAGCTCGCAGAGCAGACCGGCATCTTCACGCGTCGGGCCATCGAGCGCATTGCGCGCTATGCCTTCCAGATTGCCGCGGCGCGGCCCCGGAAGCTGCTCGCCAGCGCGACCAAGTCCAACGCGCTCCAGCATTCGATGTCGCTGTGGGATGAGGTCGTGGCCAGCGTCGCGCCGGAGTTCCCGCAGGTGGAGTACAAGAAGTTCTACGTCGACGCCATCGCGGCGCGGATGGTGACCCATCCCCAGTCGCTCGACGTCATCGTCTGCTCGAACCTGTTCGGCGACATTCTGAGCGACATCGGTTCGGCCATTTCCGGCAGCCTCGGCGTCGGGCCGAGCGGCAACATCAATCCGAACCGCACTACGCCCTCGATGTTCGAGCCGATCCATGGCTCGGCGCCGGACATTTTCGGCAAGGGCATCGCCAACCCGATCGCGGCCATCTGGGCCGGCGCGATGATGCTGGACCATCTGGGCGAACGGGCCTCCCACGACGCCATCCTGGGCGCGATCGAGAAGGTCATCGGCAGCGCCAGCGTGAAGACGCCTGACCTCGGCGGCAGCGCCACGACCAAGGAGATGACGGCCGCGGTGACGGCCGCCCTCGCCAAGCCCGGGAAGTAGTCACGAGGGGCGGCCGAGAGGTCGCCCCTAGTGATAGACCGTGACCTTGAAAGACCCCGAGTTGTCCTCGAGCACGTCGTCGTTGATGCCGAGGAAGAGCTGACCAGACGACCGCATCCTCAGGCCGCCCTTCTCATCGCCGATGAAGAACGGCGCATCATTCCCGATACGCCCAATCAGTGCCGCAGCCGGCCGTGAAGGAATGGGACGGTTGGCATTGCGCGGCGAGTTGTTCTCGCCCGCCGGTCCGTCGCGGCGATCGGTGCCCCACCTGATGCGGCCGTCCGCGCTGAAGTAGACAGTCTCGCCCGCACGAACGCTGATGCCTGTGTCGGTCCATGCGTTGCGAGCCTGCACATCCAGTTCCCTCTCCCGCAAACCACGCGGACGACCGGCATCGCCGGACGGGCCGCCGTCGAATCCGGAGCCGCCACGATCGAAATCGATCGTCCGCACATCGTCCTGATCCACACGGACGGTCCGCGTCTGAGACCCGCGCTCCTCCTCGAACTCGATCACGCCGTTGCGCACCGCCACCAGCCGACCCGAAACGCGGTTGCCATTGCGCATGACCAGCGTGTCCGCCTGCACGGCGATGCCGGACAGCGCTATACCGGACAACGCCACACCGAACACGATCGCTGTGAATCTCCGAGTGCATCGCGAAATTACGGCTCGCGGGTGGCGCTGGACGGGGCGCCCCGCCCGCGCCGCAGGCCCGACAGGGCCGAGCACGGGTGGGGCTGTCCAGCGACAGGACCCGCTACGCGAAATTTCACCATGCTCTCTACGTGATGAACGCGTCATGAACACTCCTCTGGTGGCTATGGAGGGAATCCGATCGCCAGCTTCACCGCAGCATATTCGGGATGGACGCGGCCGTCGACCGTACGAATGACAAGCGGCGGCTCCACCCACGTCCGCGCCCGCATTCCGTCAGGCAGGTCCTCCGCGCGCACCATGCCGAAGAGTCCCACGAGCGGCGGCTCACCCTCGCGGAAGACCACGGGACGCCGCCGGACGATCGTCAGGGCCGCGTCGCGGGCCGCGCCCTCCAGGCGCTCCCGCTGCTCCTCTGGAAAGACGCAGGCGAAGAATCCTCCTGGCGCGAGATGGCGCGAGGCGACGCGGGCATAGTCACCCACATCACCTCGCAGCTCGAACCGGCACGCCACTTTCTGCGGATGGTCCCCTTCCACGCCAGTGCCGACCGGAAAATACGGCGGGCTGCCAAGGATGAGATCGAAGCGTTCATCGGCCCGAAGCGCATCGGGTGATCGGAAATCGGCGTGCCGGATCTCGTAGCGCTCGCTCAGGCCGTTGTAGGCGGCGGACTTCCGGGCCAGCCTCACGCTGTCCTCCTGCGCCTCGATGGTGACGAACCTGGCACCGGACATTCTCCAGGCCGCGATCATCCCGACCGAGCCGATCCCGGAGCCGAGGTCGAGCACCGTGCTGACCGATGGCGCCCAGCTGGTGCCGTACCACGCGGTCAGCACATCGTCGGTCGAGAATCGATGCCCTTTTCGCAGCTGGTACAGGCGGAAGTGGCCGCTGATGGCATCGAGCGATTCATCACCCGGCACCTCCGTCGCGTGCGTCGCGCCTGGCGGCACCGCGCCGGGCTTCGCCCAGCCCTTGAAATGTGTCTCCACCACTTCACGCTACCATTGCAGGCCGTATGTGGATTCTCAGAACGGTTACGACGACCGACGCCGAGCAGACCTTCCGGATCCTCCCCGGAGGCATCCGCACCATCGGCCGCGCCACGGGCGCTGATTTCATCATCGACGCCGCCCTCGTCTCGCGGGTGCACTGCCGGGTCACGGCGCTGCCGGGAGGCGAACTCGAAGTGCGCGACCTGGCGAGCACCAACGGCACGTTCGTCAACGGACA
>CANJYC010000288.1 GCA_947478985.1 Acidobacteriota bacterium
ACGATCGTCCATTTCCGTCCGGACCCGACCATCTTTCCGAAGACGGAATTCGACCCGGCGATCATTCGCGAACGCCTCGAGATCGTCAGCTACATCCACAAGGGTGTGCGCGTGACGTTCGAGAACGAAGCAGAGGGACGCAAGGACGTCTTCGAGCATAAGGATGGCCTTGCCGACTACCTGAAGAAGATCGTTGCCGAGCGCGGCGCCAAGCCGGTGCACGACGCGGCCTTCGTCCAGGAACGCGAGAGCGGCCCGCGTCTCGATCTCGTGCTGCAGTGGACGGAGGCGACCGACGAGCACCTCCGCAGCTACGTCAACGGCATACCGACGGCGTCCGGCGGCACGCACGAGGCAGGGCTGCGGGCCGGGCTCGGCAAGGCCGTGCGCAACTACATCGACACGCACAGTCTGTCGCCGAAGGGCGTCACGCTCACCGCCGAGGACATCCGCGAGGGGCTCACGGGCGTCGTGAGCCTGTTCATCGCCGAGCCGCAGTTTCAGGGCCAGACCAAGGACCGCCTGAACAACCCGGAGCTGACGGCGGCCGTCGACTCCGCCGTGCGCCCGGCGCTCGAACACTGGCTCAACCACAATCGCAGCGTGGCCGAAGCGATTGTCGGTCGCATCATCTTGTCGGCGCGCGCGCGCGAGGCCAGCCGTGCCGCGCAGGCGGAGGTGACCCGGAAGACGGCGACCACCGGCCGGTTGAACCTGCCGGGCAAGCTGAGCGACTGCAGCGGCTCCAACCGCGCGGAGAGCGAACTGTTCGTGGTCGAGGGCGATTCAGCCGGCGGGTCCGCCAAGCAGGGCCGGGACCGTGCCAGGCAAGCCATTCTGCCGCTGCGCGGCAAGGTGATGAACACCGAAGGGATGGCTCCGGGCAAGGTGCTCGAGAACAAGGAACTGGCCGACCTGGTGACCGCGCTCGGCTGCGGTATGGGCAGAAGTTTCGACCTGACGCGCCTGCGCTACGGCAAGGTGATTATCCTCGCCGATGCCGACTCGGACGGCCATCACATCGCCACGCTGCTGCTCACGTTCCTCTATCGTCACCTGCCGCAGCTCATCGCTGACGGCAAGGTGTTCCTCGCGCAGCCCCCGCTCTACCGCATCGACATTGCCAAGGAGACCTTCTGGGCCCTTGATGATGCGCACCGCGATCGCATCCTGAAGCTGCACGCCGGCAGCCGCAGCCGCCCCGAGATCACCCGGTTCAAAGGTCTGGGGGAGATGATGCCGAAGGTGCTCTGGGAGACGACGCTGAACCCGCGGACGAGGCGCCTGCTGCGCGTCGAGATCGTCGACCCGCTGCTGACCGATCGCGTCATCAACGAGCTGATGGGCAAGGACGCGTCGGCGCGCTTCAGATTCATCATGGACAGGGCGGAAGACGCCCAGGAGCTCGATGTCTGACGGCGGGTCAGATACGGCACGCGCAGCAGACCCTCCAGCCGCCAGCGCCCGGAAGTTCGACCGCTCGATCGTCGAAGGTCCGATCGGGCCGGCGGTCTGGAAGCTGGCCTGGCCGACGATGCTGCAGAACATCATCGCGGGACTGCAGGGGATCATCGACCACGCGATGGTGGGCCACTTCGTCGGCTACACCGGCAACGCCGCGATCGGCGTGAGCTGGCAGATCATCCTCGTCGTCATCGTCTTCCTGAGCTCGATGTTCACCGGCATGGCGGTGCTGGTCGCGCGCTTCGCCGGCGCGAACGAGCCTGACAAGGTCAATCGCGTCGTCTACCAGGCGTTCGTCACGGCTATCACGCTGGCGATCGTGCTCGCCATGGTGGGGTACCTCGCGGCGCCGGCGTTGCTCAACCTGGTCAACGCGGCCCCGGAAGTACGAGCCGAGGCGCTTCCGTTTCTCCGCACGATGTTCGTGGGCGTCTTCGGCATGATGATGTTCTTCATGCTGAGCGGTGCGTTCCGCGCGGCCGGCGACCCGCACACGCCACTGAAGCTCGGCCTGATGATGACGGGCCTCACTATCGCCTTCAACGTGATCCTGATTCCGCTCTTCGGCACGGTCGGCGCCGCCTACGGCACGATTGCCAGCAGTTCCATCGTGGCCGTCTATGGGCTGTGGCGGATGGCGCGGCCGGAGTCGGTCGTGCACTTCGCACGCGGCATGGACCGGACGCTCGACTTCACGATCATCCGGTCGCTGTTCCGCTTCGGCCTGCCGACGGGCGTGCAGGGGATCGCGATGAACATCGGAGGCGTGTTTCTCCTGCGGTTCATCGGTTCGCTCGAGCACTCCGCGGCGGCGCAGGCGGCCTATGCGGTGGGATATACGGAACTGTTTTCGCTGATCACCTGGACGTCGGTCGGCCTGATGGGCGCGTCGGCCACCATCGCCGGACAGAATCTCGGTGCCGGCAACCCGGAGCGCGCGGTCGAGGGTGTGCGCGTCGCGTCGCTCATAGGGCTTGGCGTGGCGGCGTGCGTCGGCGCGATGTTCCTGCTCATCCCGGGGCCGCTGCTCAGCATCTTCGGAATGACCGACCCGTTCGCGCGGTCCATCGGGCGCGAGCTGCTCGCGTACCTCAGCGTGTCGGGCCTGTTCATCACTGTGGCGCTCAGCTATACGGGTGGTCTGCAGGGGACCGGCGACACCCGCAGTCCGCTCTATATCTCGATCGTGTCGCAGATCATTCTGCCCCTCGGCATCTGCGGCATTCTGCAGGCCATGGGCGCGCTGACCCCAGCGGCGATCTGGATAGCCATTCTCGTGGGCCACATCACCCGCTGTTCCCTCAGCGTCGGACGCTTCCGCCAGCAGAAATGGCGGAGTATTCAGGTCGATATCGACGCCTCCCACGCATAGGCGACCGCCCCTGGTGCCACCACGGGATCACTCCCGTACAATCGCCCCGTGACTATTGCCGCCGATGCCGGAGTCCGTCGCGAGCCCCCGCCCGCCAACGAGCCCACGAAGGGCTACCTGCCCGGCTCACCCGAGCGCGCCGAGCTGAAGGCAAGACTCAGGACCATGGCGGCCGAGCGGATCGAGATTCCGCTCATCATCGGTGGCCGCGAGATCCGGACCGGACATCTGGCGCATTCGGTGATGCCGCACGACCACCGGCACGTGCTGGCTGATTGGCACGCGGGTGACGCCGCGCACGTGGGCGAGGCGATCGACGCGGCCGCGTCGGCATCCCATGCATGGAGCCGCTGGCCACTCGAGGAACGCGCGGCGGTATTTCTGCGCGCGGCCGGTCTGCTCGCCACGACGTGGCGCGCCACGCTCAACGCGGCGACCATGCTCGGCCAGTCGAAGACCGTCCAGCAGGCGGAGATCGACTCGGCCTGCGAGCTCATTGATTTCTGGCGCTTCAACCCGTACTTCGCCAGGGACCTTCACGGCGAGCAGCCGATCAGCAGCCCGGGCACGCGGAACGCGGTCGAGTATCGGCCGCTCGAAGGGTTCGTCTACGCCGCCACACCGTTCAAC
>CANJYC010000289.1 GCA_947478985.1 Acidobacteriota bacterium
CAGCACGCCGAGCATCAGCAGTGCGAGCGCCAGCGGCAGGATCATCAACGCAGCAGGACTGCCGAATTCGACGCGATCACCGAGGGACGCGAGCATGTCGGACATAGGCTGCGGGTTCCGTCACCGCTCGTTCAGCCGCGGCGGCGACGCATCGGTGTGCCGATGCCCACGGCTTCGGGTGGATCGTCGTCGCTCTCGACCGGCGGCGCCTCGAGCGCCCGCTTGAGCGCGTCGGCATCGCCGGTGAGGTCGTAGTTCCACTTGTACGCGAACGTACCGAGCGTGTCGGCGCGGACGGATCGCTCGAAGTCGGGATTCACCGTCTGGATAATGTCCTGGATGACAGCGGCCTTCTGCGCTGCCGCTCGCGCATCGCCCGTGGTGATTCCGGCGTACCGTCCGGCCGCCAGCCTGAACCGCGCGCAGCCGAGGAGATATGCGGCGCGCGGGTCGTCAACGCGCCCGGGAAGGGTCTCGACCACGTCGTGATAGTCCTTGACCAGGTACGCATGCGCCGCGCGCTCCAGGAATGCGTCAGCGAGCAGATAGTCGCCGAGCCACTGCACGCCCCACGCCCGGCTGTTGTCGTAGAACCCGCGCAGGACGTCCAGTTCGGCTCCCACCGCATCGGTCTGTCCGCTGCGCACGTCCTCACTCAGGGCATCGAGGTGGGCGTAGAGGTTGCCCACCATGCCCGCAGGCACGCCAACGACAACCAGGAATATGACGGCCAGCAGGAACGTCAACACGCGCGGTCGCGTGTGTCGGTCGGCGTCATCGTCTCGCATGCTCAAGAGAATCCTCCTCAAAGTGCCGTGTTACGGGTACGTGCCGCCAATCAGCTCCGCCATGAGGCCTAGGGGTACACCGACCAGAAGAAGCGACAGCGCTGCGGCGAGAAACCGTGCGTGGATCGGCACCTGCAGTACTCGATGCCGGACTTCGTAGCGAACGGCCTCACGGGCGTCGATGGCTTCGAACGCCTTTGTGAGGCTCGCGGGATCCTGCACGTCGAAATAGTCGCCGCCATACGAACGGATCTGCTGGATGAGCGGCGGAGCATCGCCAGGGAGGAGCACTTCGCGTCCCGGCCCCGCGCTGATGTAGATGATGTACGGGCGGACGTTGCGCTTCTTCAGCTCGAGGAGTTCGTCCGCTGGAAACTCACTGACGGCACCGTCCGTGATAATGAGAATCGCCCGGTGGTCGCCGCCGCGGACGCCGGAGCCGGCCTCCTCCTGGTCGAACTGCCGGATGATTGCCTGCAGAGGTCGCGCGATATTGCTGTCGCCCTCGGCAGGGATGACGCGAATCTTCTCGGGTGGGACGATCATCCACTGCTGGACGACGGAGGTCATGACGTACGGTGCGTCAGACGTCTGAAAGTAATAGAGCTCATCGTCGGTGACGAAGTCGTCGACCATATACGGGTAGGTCGAGAAGAGCCACAGCGAGACCCGGTCGCTCTTCCCGCGACGCATGTTCAGGAACTTCAGGTGCGCTTCACGGGCGACCTGCGCCTTTGACTTGCGGGTGCCGGGGAACTCCCAGCTCATTGAACCTGAGACGTCGACAAGGTCCACGCGCGCGCGCGAGTCGACGGAGCCGCCGTATTCCTCAGTTGCCGCGAGGAACGGCCCGGCGGCCGCGATAAGGAGCAGCGCAACGGCTGCCGCGACGGCGAGCGTTGGAATGCCATACACGATGCGGGACACGAATCCACGCTGATGCTGTTGGCCGATAACATGGCCGGAGTGCGAGCGGAAATGTCTCCGCCGCCGAAGCGCGAGCCGCAACAGCGTGAGGACCATCGCGCCGAGCACAAGCGCCAGCAGAGGACGCGCGAGGGCGACATTCTCATACCGGACCTGCGACATGTCCGTGCGAGACAGGTCCAGGAGCCCGCGCCAGACGAATGCGATGAAATCGTCCATGACGGTGGCCTCAAGTCACCGCCGCGTGAGCAGCTGCCGTACGCGGTCGCGCCACCGCGCGCTCGGATGGAGCGCCGCGAGCGCCGCGTCGATCCGCTGTACTTCAGACAGAGGATCTCGCGTCGGGCGTCGGACTTCTTGTTCGAGTTCATCCTGGCAGTCGACCAGGATGGCCGCGAGTGCGCCCAGCGCCTCCTTCCGGATGCCCCCGGTGACTTGTCTTTGGATGTGCCGACTGATGTCGCGCGCCGTGTCCCCGGGGTTCAGGTTCGGCAGCTCCGCGGTCAGATAGCGCTTGAGCGACCGGACGAGTTCGGCCTGCGCTGGGATATCCGCGTGGCCATGCGCCCCGGCGAGGTCCTGAAGCGCGCGCGCCTCATGCCGCAGCCGACCTCTCGCCTGGCGAATGGTCGGGGCGATCGGTTCAAGTGGGTCGGGGGGCTCTTCACGCGCGATCGAACGCTTCACGGGCGCCAGTGGCGTCCGTCGACGCCGCAGCGCCATCCCCGCAGAGACGACCCACGCGACCAGGGGGAGCGGTGCCACGATCCACGCGATCACTCGAAACAGGGTCGCGCGACGGGCGAAGCTGCCGAGCTCGATATCGTCACGTATGTCGAGCACGGGTTCGTCCGTGATGGTGCTGACGTACCGGAACTGAAGCGGTGCCGAGGCTGTCTGCCTGACCTCGGCTTTCTCCACCGACTGACCGAGGTCGCGTACGAGCCAGTAGAAGGCGATGCTGGGCAGCTTGACGATCCCTTTGTTCAGCCCGATGACGCGGACGTGGTAGGTGAACGTCCATGTGTGCTGGTCCCCGGTCTGCTGCTTCTGCACGTCGAGGCCGACGGCATCGAACGGCGCCAGCGGCAGGCGCTCCGGCGCCATGCGGTCCTCGAGAATCATCACTTCTCGTCCCTCGCGGACCATGTCCCGGAAGCGCAGCCGATACGTGGCGTCAACGACGTCTCCGCTCTTGCCGACGGTCGGCTCGAGTCCCAGGGTTTCGACCGACAGCACGCTGTCGGTCGAGGCCGGCGGCGAGGGGCGCTCCTGGGCGAGGACCGCCGCCGCCACGAAACATCCCGCGAACGCGAAGAGCATCGATCGGAGGAGGGGCCTATGCACGGGTTCTCCCATGGGCGCGACGAATCGTATTCAATGGGCGCTCCGTGTGACAAGCACCTTGAACAGCTTCTCGAAGTAATCCTGTGGCGTCAGCACCACGGAGTCGATGCCGCATTCCCGCTTGAGTCGCGCCTGAAACGCAGCCATGGCATCCTCAATGCTGCGGCGGATCGCGCGGCCCTTTCTCGTGGGGATGACGGTCTGTTCGCCTGTCTCGATATTTGAAATCCTGACGGACCCGAGCCGGCCCGGGAAGGTGAATTCGTCAGGGTCATCGAGCACGAGGATCAGTACGTCGTGCTTGGACGCCAGCCGGCCCAGGAGCGTGAAGTCGACGGATTCCGGATTGCCGACCACGTCCACGAGGTCAGAGACGAGCACGATGGAGTGGCGCGTCTTCAGG
>CANJYC010000290.1 GCA_947478985.1 Acidobacteriota bacterium
ACGCCGCCGGCAATCGACATATGTGCGCCAATTCTGAGCATGGCCGTAACTGTACAGCGGCGCGAGAGGGGCGCGATATGATCGTGCCGATGAGCTTCCCATGGCGTCTGGCGGGTGCGTCGATTCTCGCGGCAGGACTGGCGGCGGTAACGCTCACCGCGCAGGCCACTGCCGATCGATCGTCAACGGTCGAAGTGCAGATACTCGCCATCAATGATTTTCACGGCGCACTCGAGCCGCCGGCCGGGGCGAACGGTCGAATCGCCAACACCCTCGCGGGCGGCGTTGAGTTCCTGGCGACGCATCTGGCGCAGCTCAAGGCCACCCACGCGCATTCGGTCGTCGTCTCGGCAGGCGATAATCTCGGTGGCACGCCCCTCCTCTCGAGTCTGTTCCACGACGAAGCGTCGGTAGAGGCGCTGAATCAGGCCGGCCTGGAGCTGACCGCGGTCGGCAATCACGACCTCGACGAGGGCTGGTGGGAGCTCTATCGCATGACGAAGGGGGGCTGTCATCCGGTGGATGGATGTCAGGACGGCACGCCGTTCAACGGCGCCAGGTTCCGCTACCTGTCCGCCAACATCACACTGGATCCACGCAGAGCGGACTCTGCGCGGGTGGCCCAGGCCGGAATCACGGGCCGCGCGCCGCGCCCGTTGTTTGCGCCGTTCGCGATCAAGGAGTTTGACGGCGTAAAGGTCGGCTTCATCGGCCTCACGCTACAGGGTGCTCCACGCCTGATCACGCCTGTGTCTACCAAAGGGCTGACCTTCGCGCCGGAGCCGGCGGCGGCCAACGCCGCCGCGGCAGAGCTTCGCCGCCGCGGTGTTGACGCGATTGTCGTGCTGATGCACGAGGGTGGCGTGCAGAAGGGATTCGATCCAGATGGCTGCGATGGAATTTCCAGTGACATCGTCTCCCTCGTCAATCGGATGTCGACCGACATCGACGTCGTGGTGTCAGGGCATTCCCACGTCGCATACAACTGCGCCATCGGCACGAAGCTGCTGACGAGCGCTTCGTCGTCCGGCCGCGTGGTGACTGACATTGATCTGACGCTCGCGCGGGGTACCGGTCGGCTGGTGGCCAAGCGCGCGCACAACGTCATCGTCGCCCGCGACGTCAGCGCGTCTCCCGAGCAGACGGCGATCATCGCGCATTACCGACCGCTTGCCGCGAAGGTCGGTGGACGTGTCGTCGGCGCGATTACCACGACACTGTCGCGCACGTTTAACGATGCCGGTGAGGCCGCGCTGGGAGATGTCATCGCCGATGGCATGCTTGAGATCGCGCGGAACACGCCCGGTGCCGGCGGCGACGTCGCCTTCATGAATCAAGGGGGCATTCGCGCGGAACTGGCCGCGGTGCCAGGCACTTCGCCTTCGCCGGTCACCTACGCCCAGTTGTTTGAGGTGCTCCCGTTCGGTAATGTCATCGTCGTCAAGACGCTGACGGGCGACGGGCTGGTGCAGATGCTCGAGCAGCAGTTCGGGAACGGCGGTCGCGCCAGAATCCTGCAGCCGTCCGCCGGATTCACATACGCCTACGATGCCACCCGTCCCCTCGGGCAGCGTGTCGATCGGGCATCGATACGCATCAACGGTGCGCCGCTCGTGCCCACGGCGAAGTACCGGGTCGTCTCAATCGATTTCATCTGGAATGGCGGCGACGAGTTCGACATCGGTCCGACCGCGACAGATCCAGTCACCGTCGGCACCGACGTCGACGGATTCGAGGCGTACATCCGTACGCACTCACCCGTCGCGCCCGGTCCGCAGGACCGCGTTCACAGGCAGCGCTAAGGGGTGCAGTCATCCCTGCCGATGGACGTCTTCGTGGTGCCGGTCGGGCCCGAGCAGTACGAGCTCTACTGCGAGACCTCGAACGAGGACGCCCTCGAACCTGAGCCCGCGCCGACCGGGCTGCTGGCGAGACTCCGGTTTCGGTTCGTCGAGATGCTGAAGGCGGCCGACGCGCGGCAGCACGGCGGCGGCGAGGCCTCCGTGCCGCTCGGCTGGGCCGGCCGACTTCAGGAGCGGATGCTGGGGTGGGTGGTTGAGCGGATCGCGGAGCAGCGCCTCTTGTGGCACCTGCGCACGCAGACGGCCGCCGTGGCTGTTCACCCACAGGACATGCCCTTCGACCAGGTGATGTTGCTCATTCGCCGCGTCCTGAAGCTGGATTTCCAGCGCCACCGGCGGTGGCTGATCGTTGACTCGCTGCTTCTTGCCGTCTCAGGTCTCCTGGCCATCGTGCCGGGACCGAACCTCGTCGCGTACTTCTTCGCTTTCCGCGTCGTTGGTCACTACCTGTCGATGCGTGGCGCGGCGCAGGGTCTTCGCCACGTGGAGTGGACCGGGCGGCCCTGTCCGCCGCTCTCGGAACTGCGTGACATGGCACGGCTGGATCCGGCGGTCCGGGATGCACGGATTCATGATGTGGCTGCACGCCTCGGGTTGCTGCAGTTTCCGACCTACTTCGAGCGCGTCGCGATCAGGAACACCTGACCGCCTGTCGGGCCAGGTGATATTCTGGGCGCTCCGTGAAACTACGCGAACTCGCCGAGCGCCTCGGCTGCCGGCTCGACGGTGACGGCGAGATTGAGATTGTGCGAGTGGCCACGATCCACGACGCGCGGTCTGGCGATCTCACCTTTCTGGCCAACCCGAAGTACGAATCGGCACTCGCCTCAACCCAGGCCTCGGCCATCGTCATGAAGGAGGGCGCGGCGGCCCCGTGCGCCGTGCTGCGGGCGGCAGACCCGTACCTCGTGTTTGCGCGCGCGGTCGGAATCTTCGGGCCGGCGCTCCGGGCCACGCCAGGTGTGCACCCGATGACGGCGGTCGCGGCTGACGCCCAGATGGGCACGGGCGTGTCGATCGGGGCTTTCGTCTCGATTGGCGAGGGTGCGTCGGTTGGCGACCGCACCGTCATCTTTCCGAACGTCACCATCGGTCCAGGCGCGCGGATCGGCAGCGACTGCGTCATCCACTCCAACGTGTCCATTCGTGAACGCGTGGTCATCGGCGACCGCGTCATTCTCCAGAACGGCGTCGTCCTCGGCGGCGACGGCTACGGCTTCGTCCGTCGCGGTGACGGCACGCACGAGAAGATCCCGCAGGTGGCGGACGTCGTCATCGAAGACGACGTCGAGCTCGGCGCGAACACCACCGTCGATCGTCCGGCCGTGGGGGAGACGCGCATCCAGGCCGGGACCAAGATCGACAACCTCGTGCAGGTGGCGCACGGCGTGCGGATCGGACGCAACGTGCTGATGGCCGCCCAGGTCGGCATCGCCGGCAGCACCCAGATCGAGGATGACGTCATCTTCGGCGGGCAGGTCGGCGTCGGCGGACACCTCTCGATCGGGCGCGGGGCGATCGCCGTGGGCCAGTCAGGCGTGACCAACTCGCTCGATCCCGGCGCGATGGTCGCTGGCTATCCGGCCATCGAC
>CANJYC010000291.1 GCA_947478985.1 Acidobacteriota bacterium
AGTGCGGCGAATCGCAGCGTGTGCCGGCGCTCATGGCGCAGGATGAACTGCACGCTCGCCGCGCACAGCCCGCACGACCCGTCATAGAGCATCAGGGGCGCCGTCGTCATGATGCGAACAGCGCCGTCACGTTTGGCTTGATGACCTTGCCCATCGCGTTGCGCGGAAGCGCGGTCACCGTCCGCAGCGCACGCGGCATCTTGTAGGGCGCCAGTCTCGACGCGGCCCAGGCCTGCAGGTCCTCGAGCGGGAGCGCGACCGATTCTCGCAACTCCAGGGCCACCGCCACGCGTTCGCCCCATTCGTCGTCGGGAATGCCGACCACGGCGCACTCGGCGATGCCAGGATGCGTGCGCAGCACTTCCTCGATTTCGAGTGCCGACACCTTGTAGCCTCCGGTCTTGATGATATCGACGCTCGTGCGGCCGAGCAGCCGGTACGACCCCTGCTCGACGACGGCGACATCACCCGTACGGAACCAGCCTCCGCGAAAGGCGGCCTTTGTCTCATCGGGACGCTGCCAGTATTCCCTGAACACGGTTGCCCCGCGCACTTCGACCTCCCCCTGCGAACCGGCGGGCACAGGCGTCCCTTCGGCGTCGACCACCTGAACCTCGACGCCGGGCAAGGGCGTACCGACGCGGCCTGGTCGACGCTCGCCGTTCAGAGGATTCGACAGCGCCATCCCGATTTCCGTCATTCCGTAGCGCTCGAGGAGGAGGTGTCCGGTGATCTCCCGCCAACGCTCGAGCACCGTCACCGGCAGGGCCGCGGATCCGGACATCATGAGGCGCAGATGACGCACCCCGTTCGACCAGGTGCGCTGCACGTCGGCGGGAGCCTGATCCCACGCGCTGATGAGGCGGTGGTAGATCGTGGGCACCGCGGTAAATACGGTGACATCACCGGAGGAGAGCCGCGCCCAGACGGCTTCCGCATTGAAGGTCGGCATCACCTCGCAGGTGGCACCTGCGACCAACGCCGATCCCAACCCGTTGATGATGCCGTGCACGTGATGCAGCGGCAGTACGAGCAACAGGCGATCGGTGGCGGTCCATTTCCACGCGTCGATGAGCGACGCGATCTGTGCGGCAATGTTCCCGTGCGTGGTGACGACCCCCTTTGGCCGGCCGGTTGTGCCGCTCGTATAGACGATCATGGCGCGCCGGTCGGCGTCCGGCCTGGGAAGTGGCGGTGGCAGCGGCGTCGACGGCACCTGCCGGTCCGCCCCGCTGTCGGCCGTCACCAATTCGCGTGCGCTGACGAACCGGACCCCGGCCGCGCTGGCGAGCGGCGTCAGCACGCTGACAAACGCGTCGCTCGCGACAGCAATCGAGGCTCCGGCGTCCGCGATGACGTACTCGAGTTCTGCCGCCGGATGCGACACTGCCAGCGGGACGGCCACGCCCCCAGCGCGCCAGATTCCGCGCAGCACGGCCGCGTACTCAAATCCCGGCGGTACCAGGAACACGACGCGGGCCTCGCCCAGGTCCTGGCGTGCCTCCCCCATCAGCCGTTCCGCCACGCGCCTCGACGCAGCCTCCAGGTCCTCGTAGGTGAAGCTGCCAGTCGGATCGACAATCGCGATGCGGGACTGCGTCATATGTGGCTAGAATTCTGGAATGGCACTGATCGAACCCGGCAAGAAGGCTCCAGCCTTCACTCTCAAGGACCAGCAGGGCACGGTCCACAGGCTCTCGGACTATGCGGGCCGTTCCGTCATCCTCTACTTCTACCCCAAGGATGACACGCCTGGGTGCACGAAGGAGTCATGCGAGTTCCAGGCCGCGCTGCCGCACCTGAAGAAGCGTCAGGCCGTCGTGTTCGGCATCAGCATTTTGGATGAAGCGAGCAAGGCGAAGTTTGCCGAGAAGCACGGCCTCACCTTCCCGTTGCTCGCGGATGCGGACCACGCGGTGGCGGAGAAATACGGCACCTGGCAGGAGAAATCCAACTACGGCCGCACCTACATGGGCATCGCGCGGACGACGTATCTCATCGGGCCAGACGGCAAAGTCAGGCAGCGCTGGGACAACGTCAAGGTCACCGGCCACGTCGACGCGGTGACCGCCGCTCTGGCCGGCTAGTTGGAGGCGGGCTGGTCGCCGCGGCGCAGCCGCTCGCGCACCTTGTCGACGTCCCGCTGGAACACGAACAGCCGATCGGCATTGCCGTCCGGATCAGTGAAATTGAACTGCTTGCCCTTGCGCAGTTTCACGCGCAGATTCTTCTCAAGGTAGTTCACCTGGAACGTCTCAAGGTCGAGCAGCGGTGAGGTGAACTGATCGTCCTTGTTCGTCGTCTCGTAGCGCAGCCCGCGTGCGTCAGCGACGAGACGGCCGCGGCACGACCCCATGCCGTGCTTGTGCACCACCTCAACCGATGCGCTGAACCTGATTTCGCGGAATTTCACGGCAATGTCGCGTGAGCCCGGGGCGACATCGATCGACTGGACGACACTGTCGAACCCCTCCGCAGCCACGTTCAACTGGTGCGTGCCGGGCTTGACGTTCTCCGCCACCACCGGTGCCGCGCCGATGAACACCCGATCGATAAAGACCTGTGCCCCCGGCACATCCGCCTCGATATGGAGCGTGCCGCCTGTCGGCGCCACTTCCACCGGCGCGGGCGCGGGCGCCTCGGCCACTGGTGCCGCCGGAGCCGGCTCGGCCCGACGCGCGGCGCGGGGGGCGACCGCTGCGGACGGTGCCGCCGCAGGTGCCGGCGCGGGTCGCCTTGGGCCAGGACTGACAGGTGCGGTGGCGGTCGCCGCTGGCGCGGGTTCCGGTGCCGGGCGCAGCATGAAGATGGTCAGGCCGGCGACGAGAGCGAGCGCAAGGGCGACAGCCCCGATCAGCACATTTCGATTCACGGATGAAATGCTACCCGGCTCCGAGGCATAGGTAAACGCCGTTTCGCCGCCCGGCCCGGCACGCACCCACGACCGGGCCTGACCGGCTCAAGAAATCGGAGACCGGGCCGATTCTCCTCCCATGAAGCGATCGGCGCCGTCTGCGACAGCGGTCGACTGGGTAACCTGGATGCGTTCCGGCGAGTGGGAGGCGTCTGCGGACACGGTCGTCCCCATGCTCCCCGCCATGGCCAGCCAGGTCGTCGATCTGGCACTGGACCCGGACGTCTCCGCCACCCGGATTACGGCCGTGGTCTCGAAGGACCCAGTCCTTGCGACCCGGGTCATCGAGCTCGCGAACTCCGCCTTCAGCGCGCCCGCCAACGAAATCACCTCGATCGGCGAGGCTGTGGTCCGCATGGGCACGGGCCCGGTCCGCAACGTCGTGACCGCCGCGTGCCTCAGTTCACTGGCAGCCGACCCGCGTATCTACGGGCGGCACGGCCGCACGCACATCGACCACAGTATCGGCACCGCGTACCTGGCCTGGCTCATCGCAGACCGCGCAAACGAGCCGCCGGACGAAGCCTTTCTC
>CANJYC010000292.1 GCA_947478985.1 Acidobacteriota bacterium
AGGAAATCTCCTTCATGCCGGCCAGAGTCCTGCTCCAGGATTTCACCGGCGTGCCCTGCGTCGTGGACCTGGCGGCCATGCGCGATGCCATCATCGCGCTCGGCGGCAATCCGGACCGGGTCAACCCGCTGCAGCCAGTGGAACTGGTCATCGACCACTCCGTGCAGGTGGACTACTTCGGCCGCGCCGACGCATTCGCGCTCAACGCGGAGTTGGAGTTCTCGCGCAACCGCGAGCGCTACGCCTTCCTGCGCTGGGGACAGGACGCTTTCAATAACTTCAAGGTCGTGCCGCCGGATACCGGCATCGTGCATCAAGTCAACATCGAGTTCCTCGCGCGTGTCGTGTTCTCGGAGACCGTGAACGGGAAGACGGTGGCGTACCCCGATACGCTGGTCGGCACCGACTCGCACACCACGATGGTCAACGGCCTCGGCGTCGTCGGCTGGGGCGTGGGCGGCATCGAAGCCGAGGCGGCGATGCTCGGTCAGCCGTCGTCGATGCTCATCCCGCAGGTGCTCGGCTTCCGCCTGGTGGGCAGGATGCCGGAAGGGGCCACGGCCACGGACCTCGTCCTCACCATTACCGAACGGCTGCGGAAGCACGGCGTCGTCGGCAAGTTCGTCGAGTTCTACGGCAGCGGGCTGAGCGCGCTGACCATTGCCGACCGCGCCACCCTGGGCAATATGTGCCCTGAGTACGGCGCCACCGTGGCGGTGTTCCCGATTGACGAGATGACGCTCGAGTACCTGCGCCTCACCGGCCGCAGTGATGCCGATGTCCGGCTCGTCGAGGACTACGCCAGAGCGCAGGGGCTCTTCCGCGTCGACGGCAGCGCCGACGCCATCTACTCCGAGACGCTCGAACTCGACCTGTCAATCATCGAGCCGAGCATGGCCGGCCCCAAGCGGCCGCAGGATCGTGTGACGCTGAAGGGCGCGAAGGCCGCGTTCCAGACGGCGCTGCCCGGTCTGCAGGTGCCGCCGAAGGGGGCGAAGGGTGGCGCCGCCGTGGCCGCGCCGGCGAGCGTGGCCGTGGCCAGCGCGCTCGACCAGGTCGATCACGGCGCGGTCGTGATCGCCGCCATCACGAGCTGCACCAACACGTCGAACCCCAGCGTCATGATCGGGGCCGGACTCCTCGCGAAGAAAGCGGTGGAGAAGGGACTCACGCGCAAGCCGTGGGTGAAGAGCAGTCTCGCGCCAGGGTCGAAGGTGGTGACCGAGTATCTCAAGGCCGCGGGCCTCGATACCTATCTCGACGCGCTCGGATTCAACCTGGTCGGCTACGGCTGCACGACGTGCATCGGCAACAGCGGACCGCTCCCCGAAGACGTGGCCGCGCACATCCGGGACAAGAACCTCGTGGTCTGCTCCGTGCTGAGCGGCAACCGTAACTTCGAGGGGCGCATCCAGCAGGAAGTGCGCGCCAACTACCTCGCGTCGCCGCCGCTCGTCGTGGCGTACGCCATTGCCGGCGCGATCACGAAGGACCTGACCACCGAGCCACTTGGACATGACAAGGCCGGCACGCCGGTCTACCTGAAGGACATCTGGCCGACGGAGAAGGAACTGCAGGAGACGCTGCTCCGCGCCGTGACCAAGGAGATGTACCGCAAGAGCTACGCGGACGTCTTCGCCGGGGACGAGCGCTGGCAGAAGCTGCAGGTGCCCGGTGGCAGCCGCTTCGTGTGGGACGAGAGCTCGACCTATATCCGCAAGCCGACGTTCCTCGAGGGGATGACGATGACGGCGCCGCCGGCGGCCGACATCCGCGCGGCCCGCGTGCTGGCCGTGCTCGGCGACAGCATCACGACCGACCATATCTCCCCGGCCGGTTCGATCAAGGCCGATAGTCCTGCGGGCAAGTACCTCGTTGAGAAGGGGGTGCCGGTGGCCGAGTTCAACTCGTACGGCGCCCGTCGCGGCAATCACGAGGTGATGATGCGCGGCACCTTCGCTAACACGCGGCTGCGCAACCAGCTGGCGCCCGGCACCGAGGGCGGCTGGACGCAATACCAGCCCGGCGGCGCTGTGATGACGATCTTCGACGCCTCCATGCAGTATCAGGCGGCCCGTGTGCCGCTGATGATCATCGCCGGCAAGGAGTACGGGTCCGGATCATCGCGCGACTGGGCGGCCAAGGGCACGCAGTTGCTCGGCGTGAAGGTGGTGATTGCGGAGTCGTTCGAGCGTATTCACCGCAGCAACCTGGTGAACATGGGCGTCCTGCCGCTCGAGTTCAAGGCGGGGCAGACCGCCGCTTCGCTCGGGTTGACCGGCACGGAAACGTTCGACCTCATCGGCATCGCCCAGGGGCTGACGCCCAGGGGGGATGTGCGGGTGATGGCGACCGCGGCCGACGGCACGACCCGCGAGTTCACGGCGACCGCGCGCATCGATACCCCGGAGGAACTCGTCGCGTTCCGTCACGGCGGCATCCTGCCCTACGTTGTCCGCCAGCTGGTAGCCAAGAGCTGACGCGGAGCAGCTCGCGGGCCGGCCTCCAACGATGCTGACCGCCGCTGCCGTCAAACAGCACGCCCACGGGCTCGGGTTCGACTTGTGCGGGATCGCTCCCGCCGAGTCGTTTCCCGAGCTCGACTTCCTCAAAGAGTGGCTGGCGCGCGGGTATGCCGCCGACATGGCCTGGATGGGGCGCTCTGCCGAGCGCCGCGCGGACGTACGCGCCGTGGTGCCGGGCGCCCGCTCCGTCATCGTCACGGGTACCGTCTACAACACCGACCGCCCGTATTCCATCCCAGACGGCCAGGCCGGGCCTGATCGTGCGAACCTCGAAACCGCAGCCACGATCTCACTCGGTGACGAGCGGGCACTCATCGCGCGCTACGCGTGGGGCGACGATTACCACGACGTGCTGAAGGCGCGGCTCGAGTCGCTTCTGGCCTGGATGCGCGAGACCTCGCCGCAGCCGTTCGAGGCGCGTGCCTACGTGGATACGGGACCCGTGCAGGAGCGCGTGTTTGCCCAGTATGCAGGGCTCGGCTGGATCGGCAAGAACACCTGCCTGATCAATGCGGAACTTGGCTCGTGGCTCTTCCTGGCCGAGATCATCTGCACCCTGCCGCTCGAGCCGGACACGCAGGGGCTCGAGCAGTGCGGCTCGTGCACGCAGTGTCTGGAGGCCTGCCCGACGGGTGCGCTCGTCGAATCCGGTGTCCTGGACTCGACGAAGTGTCTCTCGTACCTGACGATCGAGTCGCGCACCGGCATCCCCGACGCCTACCGGTCGGCGCTCGGCACACGCGTCTACGGCTGCGACATCTGCCAGGAGGTCTGTCCGTACAACGCCGTGCCGCCGCGCTCGGCCGACGCCGCGTGGCAGCCTCGCCCTGCGCTCGACCTGCCGCGCCTGGTGGACCTGTGGCGTCAGCCAGACGACGCGCTGCGC
>CANJYC010000293.1 GCA_947478985.1 Acidobacteriota bacterium
AACCCGACCCAGGTGTCCTGCGGCGGCGTGATCTCGTGATTTGGGTGACACGCGAGGCACGCGGGCTGGCCGAGGTCCTCGAAGATCTTCTTCTTGGGGCTCGCCTTGAACAGATCGGCCTCGCGCACGTGGCACTCCGCGCAGACATTGGCGGCGCTGACCGTGCCCGGCGTGGTCGTCCCGTGGCAGGACGCGCACGTCATGCCCGCTTTCGTGTGCACGTCGTTCGGGAACTGTGCGGCCGTTGAGACGGCGCCACCCTGCGCGCGCGCGGCGGGTGGCGCGACGAGCATCGCGGCGAGCGCGAGGGCCAGCAGGAGTGCGGGTCTCATGGCGTGGCTCCCTGGAGCGACGCCTGGACCGCGAGCATCGTCATGGCGGCCATGAACAGCAGGGCGACGAGGCCCGTCCAGACGACCACGCGGCGCGACCGATGCGTCTCTCCGGCGAGGAACGGGAGCAGCAGCACGCCGAGCGCGGCAGCGCCGAGCCCGGCCACCGCGAGCAGTTCTCCGTTGATGCCGGCCACCGTGGCCGGCACGTGCTTCAGCGTTTCAAACGTCCAGAGGAAATACCACTCCGGGCGGATGCCGGCCGGCGCCGGCGCGAACGGGTCGGCCTTGATCCCAAGTTCCCATGGGATGAACGTCGAGAGTCCGGCGAGCAGTGCCAGGGCGACCGTCCACGCAAACAGGTCGTGCAGCGCGAAGTGGGGGATGAACGGGATGGCGCGGATCGCCTTGTGGTCGTGCACCGCACGCGCTTCGACCGACGGCGGCACGCTCATGCCGTGGCGCTGCACGAGGAACAAATGCAGGGCGAGCAGGGTCGTGACGATGGCTGGCAGGATCGCCACGTGGAAGCCGAACAGCCTGGTCAGCGTGGCGCCGGTCACATCGTCACCGCCGCGCAGGAAGCGGACGATGAAGTGGCCGATGCCGGGGATGGTGGCCGCGATGTCGGTGCCGACGCGCGTGGCAAAGAACGACACCTCGTTCCAGGGCAGCAGGTAGCCGGTGAACCCGAAGGCCAGCGTCAGCAGCAGGAGCAGGACCCCCGAAATCCATGTCAGCTCACGGGGGCGGCGGTACGCGTGCAGGAACAGCACACTGAACAGGTGGGCCACCGCCATGGCCACCATCAGATTGGCCGACCAGGCGTGCACCGATCGCACGAGCCACCCGAACGGTACGCGCGTGACGATGAAGGCGACGCTCTCGTAGGCCTCCGAGGAACTCGGCCGGTAATACAGGAGCAGCAGCCCGCCCGTGATGACCTGGACGATGAAGAGGAACAGCGTCATGCCGCCGAAGTAGTACCAGAGCGAATAGCGGTGCTGCGGCACGGTCTTGTGCCGGAGCATCGCCAGCACGTCGGCGATGGGGAGCCGTTCGTCGAGCCAGGCGCGGAATGGTCCCGGCATCAGGAGCGCCGTGCAATCACGATCTGGTCGTCCTTGACCTTGACGTCATAGGCCTCCAGCGGGCGCGGCGGAGGACCGGCGACGTTCCGGCCGGTCAGGTCGTATTGCCCGTTGTGGCAGGCACACCAGATGCGCTGGAGGTCCGGGCGGAACTGCACGGTGCAGTCGAGATGGGTGCAGGTGGCGGAGAAGGCGCGTAGTTCGCCGCCCGAGGTGCGAATCACAATGGCGGCACGTGACCCGAACGGCACGACGCGGCCGGAGTTGGGCACGAGCGCCTGTGCGCTCCCTGCGCTGACGCTGTGCGTCTCGGCTTCCGGGATTTCCGGCGGCGTCAGATACCGCGTCAGCGGGTAGATCACCGACGCCAAGACGCCGCCCCCGGTCAGACCGAGCAGCCAGTTGAGGAGTCCTCGACGTCCCGTTGCGTGCGTATCGCTCATAGTCATCCGATGTGGTCTAGGCAACATTTCGGCCAGCGGTGAACTGAGAGAATCCGCAGCGTGCCGGGTTTGTAAGGCTCGAATTGGCGGTAGCCATGACCTTGCAGGTGGGAAAAAGTGTGCCACATAGTGGAATTCCCCGCGCTCCTCAGCGCTCGCAACCGCCCACATGGCACCGCTACCTGTGTATTCTCGTCGTAAGCGCTCTCAGGAAGAGGGCACTGTTCTTGCGAACCGATGAAGCTGCTGACACAACTGCTGGTGAATCTGGAGGATTAGGTCTGATATGCGTCACGTCATCGCCGTCATCGCTGTGCTCGTCGCCCTCACCGGCGTCGCGTCCGCACAATCCGCCACGGCTGGGGCAAAGGTCTTTGCCGACCAGAAGTGCTCGCTCTGTCATTCCATCGCCGGCAAGGGAAATCCGAAGGGGTCGCTCGACAGCGTCGGATCGACGTTGTCCGGGGAGGACATTCGGAAGTGGATCACCGAAGCCCCGGAAATGGCCGCCAAGGCCAAAGCCGAGCGCAAACCGGCCATGAAGCCGTTTGCGAGCCTGTCCAAGGGTGACCTCGACGCGCTGGTCGCCTACCTCCAGACCTTGAAGAAGAGCTAGATCGCGTGAGCATGTATTGATGACGAGACGACTGTTCTCCTACGGTTCGATCCTGCTGGTGCTGGTCTTCTGGGCAGCCGCCCTTGGCGCGGCCGGCCAGGCTCCGTCCGCACCGCCGCGCGTGTCGGCACGGCAGGCTCCCGCACGGGTGCCGGCAGTGGCCGCGACCTACGTGGGCACTGCGACCTGCCTTGGTTGCCACGACGGGCAGGACCGCGTCATCAATCAGACACGGCATGGGAATGCCGCCCTTCCGCATGCGCCGGCCGCTGCTCAGGGCTGCGAGACGTGCCATGGTCCGGGGTCGCGTCACGTGGACGACCCGTCGGACGACACGACCATCCGCAAGTTCACAAAGATGGCGCCGCGCGAGACCAACGCCACCTGTCTGACCTGCCACACGAAGGGGGGCCACGCGATGTGGCAGGACAGCGCGCACGACGCCAGGAATCTGTCGTGCACCACCTGTCACAGTGTGCACAGCCCGAAGAGCCCGACCGCGCAGCTCACCAAGGCGACGCAGGTGGAACTCTGTGCCACCTGTCATCGTGTGCAGGCCAACAAGACCATGCGCGTGTCGCACATGCCGGTGTCGGAAGGGAAGATGCAGTGCACGTCCTGCCACAACCCGCATGGGTCGACCAACGTGAAGCTGCTGGCCGTTGGCAACTGGGTCAACGAGAGCTGCGTGTCCTGCCACACGGAAAAGCGGGGGCCGTTCCTCTTTGATCACGCGGCCGGGCGCGAGAGCTGCATCTCCTGTCACGACCCGCACGGGTCATCCAACGACCGAATGCTCGTGGCCAAGGTGCCGATGCTCTGCCAGCGCTGTCACATCGGTACGCGCCACCCGTCAACCATCTACGACAACCTGTCGGTGCAGAACCGGAGCGCGCGGGT
>CANJYC010000294.1 GCA_947478985.1 Acidobacteriota bacterium
CAAACCGGTAAATGACATTCGAATTCGATAGGTAAAGGTTCCCGGCGCTCGAACTAAACTCGTCATCGTAGCCCATGCCCATCGAGGACCTCAAGGAGCAGATTGCCCGGTTGCCGGAGCAGCCCGGGGTCTATCTCTGGGGAAACGCGGCCGGAGACACAATCTATGTGGGCAAGGCACGGACGCTGCGTGACCGCGTGCGCAGTTACCTGGGCGCACGAGGGCTGAGCCCGAGGCACGAAGCCCTGGTGGAGGAGATCGCCACGCTGGAGGTCATCCTCACCGACTCGGTCGTGGAGGCGCTGGCACTCGAGAACAACCTCATCAAGCAGCGGGCCCCGAAGTTCAACATCCTCCTTCGTGACGACAAGAGCTATCCCTACCTCCGGCTGACCACCAGTGAGGCGTTTCCCCGCCTGCTCGTGGCTCGGCGCGTGGAGCGCGATGGCGATCTGTACGCGGGGCCCTTCCTGCCGGCCCGCCTTGGCCGCCGCACTATGGGGCTGGCGCATCGGGTGTTCGGCCTGCGCTCCTGCAGCGAGACCATCACCGGCGCGCGCGACCGTCCCTGTCTTGAGTACGACATCAAGCGCTGCCTGGCCCCCTGCGTGTCGGAGATCTGCTCTCCGGAGCAATACGCCGTGGCCGTGGCGGGGACACGGCTGCTGCTTGAGGGGCGTACCGATGAGCTCGCGGTCACGCTCCACGAGCGCATGACGTCGGCGGCTGCCGGCGAGCGCTATGAAGAGGCGGCGCAGCTGCGGGACGCCGTGCGGACCATCCAGACACTGCGCGACCGGCAGCAGAAGGTGGCGACCGCGCAGCTTGGCGACCGGGACGTCTTCGGCATGAAGGTCGGGCCGAGTGGCGGGGTGATCCAGATCTTCGCGATGCGCGGGGGGCGCGTGGTCGAGCGCGTCGAGCTGACGGCAGATCCGGCCGTGGCGGGCGGCGACGCGGAGATGCTGCAAGCTGCGGTGCAGCAGTTCTATGACCTTCGCGTGCCTCCCTCAGAAATTCACCTGCCGTTCGCGCTCGAGGATGACGAGGCACTGTCGGAGTGGCTCTCCGGGCGTGCGGATCGGCGCGTGCGCATTCATGTTCCGCAGCGCGGCGACAAGCGGCAGCTTGTCGAACTGGCCACGCGCAATGCGGAGCTGTCGTACCGCACGCGGTTCAACGAGACGACGGCGGCCCACTTCGATGCACTTGAGACGCTGCGCTCGATCTTCGGCCTGTCGACGATGCCGCGGCGGATCGAGTGCTTTGACATCTCCACCATTCAGGGCAGCGAGACGGTGGCGTCCATGGTCGTCTGTGAAGACGGGCGGATGAAAAAGAGCGACTACCGGAAGTTCCGCATCCGCGGGGCGGGAACGCCGGGCGTGACCGTTGGCTCCGATGACTTTGCGGCGATGCGCGAGGTCGTGCAGCGGCGGTATCAGAAGGTCGTTGAAGACGGCGGTCCGTTCCCCGATCTGATTCTGATTGACGGAGGGAAGGGACAGCTGTCTGCCGCGTATGACGCGCTGGCGGAGGTCGGGCTCGGGAACCTCGTGGCGGTGGGCCTGGCCAAGAAGGAAGAGTTGCTGTTCGCCCGGCATCTCGCGGACCCGGTTGCGCTCTCGGAATTCGATCCGGCGCTTCTGTTGGTACAGCGGATTCGCGACGAGGCACACCGCTTCGCCGTCACGTTCCATCGCAAGGCCCGCAGCATGCGCGACCTTCGGTCAGTGCTCGATGAGGTGCCGGGAATCGGTCCGCGCCGCCGTCGCGCCCTGCTCACGGCATTCGGGAGCCTGGCCGGCGTTCGGCGCGCGACGCGTGAGGAACTGGGCGCCGTCGTTGGCGCGCGGGCGGCGGCGGCGGTGATCGACTACTTCGCGCGCTCCACCTGAGGCGCGAGCGCGTTGTGCACGGCGTCGAGCAGCTGTGCGGTTGTGAAGGGCTTGGCCAGGAAGGCCGCGCGCTCGGCTGATGTGGTGGCCGCCGAGGAGAGTTCAGTTGAGTGGCCCGACATGTGCAGGACAATCAGCGCTGGCAGCGCCGCTTTCAGCGTCCGGCCGAGGCTGACGCCGGTGGGGCCGCTGCCCAGAATCACGTCAGTGAGCAGCAGGTTGATCGACGCACCTGGGGTGTACGCGACCGCTTCCGCATCCCGCGCGTTCGCGGCCTCGAGCACGGTGTAGCCGGCGCGGCGGAGAACCGAGACGGTGAGCCGGCGGACCATCGGTTCGTCCTCGACAACGAGGATGGTCGTGGCTGCGGCTTTGGTCGGGGCCGATGCTGCGACGGGCCCGGTGTCGTCCGCCTTTCCATGGGACGCCGGGAAGCAGATGTCGAACCGGGTGCCCTGCCCGGGCACGCTGTTGACGGTCAGATAGCCACCGCTCTGGCGGACGATGCCGTAGACCGTCGCCAGACCGAGCCCAGTGCCGTGGCCCATTTCCTTCGTGGTGAAGAACGGTTCGAACAGGTGCGAGACGGTCTCGGCATTCATGCCGACGCCGGTGTCTGTGACGGACAGCCGGGCGTAGTGGCCGGGAGGCACATCGCCGGTGCCCGAGGCCTCATCAGCTGCCACGCGCAAAGTGTCGGTCGCGATGGTCACGCTCCCCCCATGGGGCATCGCATCGCGCGCATTGACGACGAGATTGGTGATGACCTGCTCAAGTTGCGTGCGGTCGCCTCGAATGATGGGCAGCGCCGGTTGGAGCGCGAGATCGAGTGAAATCTGCTCGCCGATGACCCGCTGGAGCATGCGCGCCAGGTCGGTAACCACGCGATTGATCTGCACCGGTTCGGTCTTGAGAACCTGCTGACGGCCGAACGCGAGCAGTTGCTGGGTCAGGTCCTTGGCGCGCTTCCCGGCCGACAGCACTTCTTCAAGGTCGATCCGGCCGGCCGGCGTGACCTGCGTCCGCAGTTCCTCGCTGTAACCGATGATCACGGTCAGGAGGTTGTTGAAGTCATGGGCGACGCCGCCGGCGAGCTGTCCGAACGCCTCGAGACGTTGTGTCTGCCGCGTGCTCTGCTCGCGTTGCTGCAGCTGCGAGGTCATTGCGTCGAATCCGTCGGAGAGTGCGCGCAGGTCCGGGCTGACCCTGGTGAGCCCAGCGCGGATGCTGAAATCGCCATCGCGCACGCGCTCAGCCGCGTGGACGAGGCCGCGGAGGGGGCGGCGGATGGTGACGCCGGCGAGGAACAGGGCGGCGGCAATCATCGCGACACTCGAGGCGCCGAAGATCACCACGGCCGTCATCGTGTTGGCGTCGGCATTGCGCGAGTCGACCGGGAGGGCGGCAATCGCAATGAGGTTGTCGGGTGCGCCAACGAGGATCTTGGAGAACGTCCTCGTAATGCCGCGATCGTCTGTCA
>CANJYC010000295.1 GCA_947478985.1 Acidobacteriota bacterium
ATCTTGATCCCGAGGTCGCTGCCGTCGCCGAAGATCTCCTCGATGCGCCGTGGCTGGTAATTCAGGCTGAGGATGACCTCGTCGATCTCGGGAATCTGCTTGAGGAGGTCGATCTGATAGTGCAGAAACGGGCGGTTGAAGATCGGAACGATGGGCTTGGGCGTGTGAATGGTGAGGGGCCGGAGGCGTGTGCCCTTGCCCCCGGCGAGAAGAATCGCTTTCATATCAACTCCCGATGTTACCGGGTCGAGGCCACGCGGGAAAGGGGAGAGAAGGGTCTGGGGCAGTGATAGAATGCGGACGACCATCGATGAATCTTCCGAACTCGATCACGCTCGCACGCATCTTTCTGGTGCCGTTGCTCGTGGTGGCGCTGCTGACCGAGTTCGAGGGCCGTCTCATTCTCGGGATGCCCAAGGAGCTGGTGGCCGCCGCGATCTTCGCGATCGCCTCGGCAACCGACTGGCTCGACGGGTACCTGGCGCGGCGGCGTCGCCAGGTCACCTGGCTCGGACAGATGCTCGATCCGATCGCCGACAAACTCCTCACCTCGGCCGCGTTCATCTCACTCGTGCAGCTGGATCTGGCTCCGGCCTGGATGGTGGCGCTCATCATCGGGCGCGAGTTCGCCATCACCGCGCTCCGCAGTCTGGCCTACACGAAGGGCATCACGATTCCAGCCTCGCCGCTCGGGAAGATCAAGATGGCCTCGCAGGTCACCGCGATTCTGCTGCTGATTCTTGGCTGGGGACCGCTGCCGTGGCTGGCGCCGATCGGCTACGCCGCGCTGTGGGTGGTGATGCTGACGGCCGTGGCATCCGCGGCAGACTACTACCGCCGCTTCCAGATCCTGCTGAGTGCCCGCGTCACCGACGTCAACGTGGCGCGTGAGCGCCGCGACGCCGTCGCGAAGATCCCAAAGATCTCCTAGCTCGCCCCCATCGCTAAATTGCGCCGGGCTGTCCAGCGGCAGGACCCGCTCATCGTGATGTCGCGGTGTGTTGAATGGCCGAGTCTATCGGCGCGAGCAGCCGACTATCCGCTGTAGTTCGCCACCACGCGCGTGACCTTGCCGCGTGGAGACACTTCCATGAACTCGCCGCTGCGCGTCCCTTTTTGATTCGCGTAGTAGAGCACCACGCTGTTCATGCCCCAGAGGACATCCTCGAGACGAAAGTGGAGGTCCGGGTAGGCTTCGAGTCCGCGCTGGAAGTAGGCGCGCAGGTTGGTCTTTCCGACCACCGTGCCGTCAGGGGTGCCCAGCAGCAGCGCCGCAATCGGCGAGGTCAACTCGATGTCATCCTCGTAGTGCGCCATGATCTGGTCGAGGTCATGCGCATTCCATGCGGCCACCCAGTGGTTGGCCAGGCTCCAGGCCTCGTCCCTCGTCATGGCGGTTTCTCCTGCGTGGCAGCGCGCCGGTCGTTGGGGCGGATCTACTTCCGCATCGCCACGAAGTCACCTGCGGCGAACGCATCGCGCGACAGGGTCACGCGCAGCGTGGACGTCTCCGGGTGCACATCCATCGCCACGGCTTCGCCGAGTTCGTAGAGGAAGTTATCGGCCTGCTTCTTGTCGCGATAGATGACGAACTGCGTGCCGGGCGTCACGCCGTGATCGCTGCCGCGGTCGACGATCATCAGATCGCCCTTGCCGAAGCTCGTGCGTCGATCGGCGCCCATCAGGATGACGCCGTAGTTGCCGCGCTGCGCCTTGGGCCGGTTCGACGCGGCAGTGGGCACGGTGGGCAGCACGAGCGGTTCAAGGTAGTCGTCGGCCTGGATTGTGTCGCAGGCGTAGGAAATGGTGGCCAGTGACAGCGTGTCGTCCACCGCGTAGACCTTGATCCAGCCTGCGGTGCGGATGATGCCTGGAGACTGGCGGCTCACGGACTTACCCGGGTCGACCTGCACCCGGCGCACGAAGAATTCCTGCCCGACCGCGACGCCGTTGTCAGTCCCGGCATTAATCGTGACCAGGTCGCCAGGCTGGAAGATTTTGCGGACGAACGAATCCTGGCCACCGGTGATGCGCAGCGGCGTCGGCGGTGCCTCGTAGACCATCGTCGGCCCGCAGGCGAGCGCCAGGACGTCGGGTGGCAGGTTGGTCGGACGTGCCGCGGGTGCCCGCTGAGCAGACAGGGGCGCTCCGGAGGCCAGCAGGGCAGCGGTGACGGCGGCGGCGAGCGGACGGTGAAACAGTCGGCGAACGGGCATGGGAACTCCCCCTGAAGTTATTGCGGCTTCAGCACTTGGAGGCGTTCGAGCGTGTCGGTTCGGCGCTCGCTCTGGGGGAATTCAGCGAGCAGGCGCTCGAAATATGGAATCGCCTCGGCCTTCTTATCGGTCTTTGCCAGCGAGTCCGCCAGATAGAAATAGACGCGGTCGAGGCCACCGAACGCGGGGTCGTCCCGGAGCACCTCCCTGAAGCGGTCGATGGCCCCAGGAAACCAGCGAGACCGGTAGTAGTGCAGACCGACGAAGAAGGAGGCCTCGCTCAGGCGATTCCGGGCCTCGCGCCACTTCTGCCTCACTTCCGGGGCCAGCGGGCTGCTGGCGTAGCGCTGGAAGAAGGTATCGAACTCCTTGAGTGCCTCCCGCGTTTCGGACTGGTCGCGCTCCGGCGCACGCATCTGCTCGTAATGGCTCATCGCCACCTTGTACTGCGCGTAGTCGGCTCTGGGGTTCGTCGGATAGAACGTCAGAAACTCCCGAAACTCAGTCGCGGCGGTGATCAGCGCCTCCGTGCTGTGTTCGCCCAGGAAGGAGTCGCCCACGCCGAGCTTCGCATCAGGGCGCAGCGGGCTCTGCGGGTAGTTGTCGACGACCTGCCGGAAGTACTCGCGCGCGTCGAGCCATCGACGGTTCTTGATCGCGTCGGTCCCGCGGTCGAAGAGGAAGCGGTCCGGCTGCGCGGTGTTCGGCGGCAGGGCATTGCGCTTGGCGCCGCACCCGGCGGCGAGAACGGCGACGACGAAGAGGAGAGAAAGGCGTTGAATCATGCTTCGAAGAGGCCTGCGCTTTTCATCCAGTCGAACTGGGCCCGGAGTCCCTGTTCGAGCGTGACCGTGGGCGCAAAGCCAAGATCGGCGCGCGCCCGGGTAGTATCCGCATAGGTGTCCCGCATGTCGCCGTGCTGCGCGTCGATGCGGTCGACGGTGACCGCGCGTCCCGTCACGCGGCGAATCAGATCAAACACGTCGAGCAGCTCCACCCTGGAGCCACCCCCGATATTGTAGACAGCCCCGGGCGTCCCGCGCGTGGCCGCGGTGGCCGTCGCCGTGACCGCGTCGGCCACGAACGTGAAGTCCCGGGTCTGCTTTCCGTCCCCGAACTGGGCGATCGGCGTACCGGCCATCACCGCATTGAAGAAG
>CANJYC010000296.1 GCA_947478985.1 Acidobacteriota bacterium
ACCCTCATCGCGCGCGTCGAATCGCAGGACCGGACCTGGATGCACTCGTCCGTACGGTGCCAGACCCATCGTCTTGCCGAAGCCCTTTTCCGGTCCGTACGGGAGCACCGATCCCGTCACCAGGGAATAGATACGACCGATGCCCCAGTGATCGCCACGTTCGAGCGCCTTCGCCTGTGCACCGTCGAAGTGGTAGAGCGTCTGCGTGTTGAGCCGCGAGCCGAGTGAGTCGACGACCAGGACCGCCGCCTCTTCGAACGGCGAAGGATAGAACGCACTCGCCGCGTGCGCATCGTGATGATCGGCGATGCGGATGCGTTCTGTCGGATACTTCAGCCGAAGCTTCAGATAGTCGTGTTCGAGCTTGCGATACCCCGGGCCGCTGTTCAGCCAGCGGGGAAGACGGGCATAGTCGGTATAGATGTAGTCCACTTCCTCAAGCGCCTCGAGGCCGAACTCCTGAAGGCAGTAGTGGATGGCGCGAAGCGGAAATGCGTAGGTGTGCTTGGTGCGCTCGAGCCGTTCTTCGCCCACCGAGACGCAGTCAATGGCGCCGCCCGCGAGGGGAATACGAAGCAGCGAAGCGGTTGCCTCGTAATTCGCGAAATTCGGGACTCCGAGAACATAGAGATGTCGGCGCACAAGCGACCCTCTGTGGAAAGGCGCGCAATTGTACCCTTACAGCCCGGCGGCGCGTGTGTCTTACTGGAAGTGCAGGATCGGACGCTCGGTCACCATCGCGCGCATGCGCCCGGCAGTGGTCTCGACCTCGACGTCAGTGCCCGGCGTGAGGAAGTCGCGATGGAGATACGCGAGCGCGATGGCGCCGTGTCGAGGCGACAGGGCGGCGCTGGTAATGGCGCCGATTTCCCGGTCCTTCCCGAAGATCCTGGCTCCGCGATCCGGGACGTCGCCCTCGATGCGCAGCGCCATCAGCTTCTTCGCGACCCGCCCCTGCCCGCGGTGCAGCACGCGAATGATGACCTCCTGCCCGACATAGCACCCCTTCGTCAGCGAAATCGCCCGCCCCTCAATCCCTGCCTCGAGCGGAATCGTCTCGTGCGTCATATCGACGCCAAAGACCGGGTAGCCCGCCTCGAGGCGCGCTGCCTCGATCGATGCGGCATCGATCGCGGGAGCGCCCGCGTCGTGGAATGCCGCCAGCAGCGCCTCCACCTGGGCAGGCGCGGCGTAGACGCAGAAACCGGGGACGCCGAGCTGATCGACGCGAGCGACCACGGCGGGCGCTCCGCCGAACTGGCCTCGTGCGTTCCGGTACTGCGGCCACTCGGCCAGTTCTGCAACACCGCTCACCGTCCCTTCGATGATCCGGGCGGCGGCGGGGCCATGGAGCCAGACGGCGCGCAGCGTATCGCTGAGGCTGGCGAACTGCACGTCCTCGGAGAAAAGGAACTGATCGAGGCGCTGCAGTGTCGCCGCGAGTTCCTCGCCCGGGACGTCGAGCAGCATCATGTCGCCCGACTCAAACACATAGAGGTCGGTGAGCATCCGCCCCTGCGGCGTGAGCCAGGCGGAATAACAACCCGATCCCTGGGTGAGGGCGGCGATGTCGTTGGTCAGCAGCCCCTGCAGGTAGCTGGCGCGCTCGGAGCCGGAGAGCGCGATCTGCCCCCGCGGCGCCACGGCACCCACCCCCGCAAGCTCATGCAGGGCGCGGTAGCCCTCAGGTGAGGTCTGATACGATTTCACCGACATGTCCTTCCGTCATTGTATCTGCGTGCTTCTCCTGCTCCTGACCGCCCCGATGTCGGCGCGGCAGGCGGCACCGGCGCCTCCGCCGGATGACAGCATCGGGTACACCGTCTTCCTGCGCGGCCAGGCCATCGGCCGGGAACAGGTCGCCATTCGGCGCGACGCCTCCGGCGCCATCGCCATCGTCAGTCAGAGCAGGCTGGGCGCGCCTTTCAATCTTGTGACGCGCCGCGCCGAGGTGAGGTACCGCCCTGACGGCACGGCCGAGAGCGTCACCATCGACGCAACGTTGAACGGTGCGGAGTTCGATCTGCGGACGGCGTTTACCGACGGCAAGGCGACGACCACCGGAACAGACGCGGGAGCCGCGCTCTCGAAGTCCGACACGGTGTCAGCCGACACCATCGCCCTGCCCAACCTTCTGTTCGGCGTGTATGAAGCGCTGGGACGACGACTGCTGACCGCCGCCGCCGGCACCGAGGCACGGGTCTATGTCGTACCGCACGCGGAGGTCGTGGTCAGGCTGACGAATGTGACCACCCAGCGCCTGCAGTCGGGCATGGCGACATTCCCGGTCCGGCGCCTCGAACTGCTCTTCCTCCAGCCCCGGCCGGCACTCGACATCGCGGTGACGCTCACCGTCGACGAGCGCGGCGGCCTGGTGAGCCTCAACATGCCGGCGGATGCAGTTGACGTGGTGCGTGATGACATGTCGTCGCCCACGTCCCGGACGATGCTCTATTCCAACCCGGGTGACGAGGCCGCCACCATCCCGGCGGCCGGCTTCAACCTCGGCGCCACGCTCACGCGCCCCTCAGGCGCCGCGCCCGGCACGCGTTTCCCGGCGGTCATCCTGCTCGCAGGTTCAGATGCCGCGGATCGCGACGGGATGGCGCAGGGCGTGCCGACCATCGGCGAGCTGGCAGGAGCCCTCGCCAACGCAGGCTTTCTGGCGGTGCGGTACGACAAGCGCGGCTCAGGTCAGAGTGGCGGCCGTGCCGAGTCGGTCACACTCGAGGATTTCGCGCAGGATGCGCGTGCGGTGTTTGCTTGGCTGCGCGAGCGGCGCGACATCGATCCCCGCCGTATCGCCGTCCTCGGCCACGGTGATGGTGCCTGGGTGGCCATGCTGGCGACGGTCCGCGAACGTCGCTTCGCGGGCCTCGTCTCGATTGCCGCCCCTGCGTCCACGGGAGCGGAGCTCGTGCTCGAGCAGCAGCGCTATGCCCTCGATCTGCTGAAGACGCCCGACGCGGAGCGCACGGCCAAGGTCAGCCTGCAGCGGCAGATTAACGCCGCGGTTGTCAGCGGCCGCGGCTGGGAAGGGATTTCCGCCGACGTGCGCAGGCAGGCGGACACGCCCTGGTTTCAGAGCCTGCTGGCGTTCGACCCGGCGCGCATCGTCGCAGACGCGCGCCAGCCGATGCTGTTCGTGCACGGAGAAGTGGATCGGCAGGTGCCGGTCGCGCACGCGGATCGGCTCGCGAACCTCGCCCGGGCGGACGGGCGTTCAAAGTCCATTGCCGTCGTCACGGTCCGCGGCGTCAACCACCTGCTGATCCCCGCAGTGACGGGAGATGTCAGCGAATATCCGTCGCTCACCGATCGCCACGTCAGCAAGGATGTCACCTCGGCGGTGACGACGTGGCTCACGAAAACA
>CANJYC010000297.1 GCA_947478985.1 Acidobacteriota bacterium
CATCAACGAAGGCCTGCACGTGTGCGAACGTCAGTTCGCCGGGACGCAGCGCCAGCAGGCCGTCTGCGATGCTGGCCGTGCGTGCGAGCGTGACGGGCTCCCCGGCCTCGCGGGACGCGGTCATCTTCGCCGCGCCGGACGGCTCGACACCGATGACGCGTACATCCGGCCGCTTCAGCTTGATCGCGGCCGATACGCCGGCCACGAGTCCGCCGCCACCCATGGGCACGTAGACCGCCGTCACACCGGGATGCTGTTCGAGGATCTCGAGACCGACGGTGCCGGCGCCGGCCACGATCCAGGGATGATCGAACGGCGGCACCATGGTCAACCCGCGCTCGGCGGCGATGGCCTCGGCTGCGGCCTTGCGATCGAGCGACGTGGTTCCTGCGAACGTCACCTCGGCGCCGTACCGACGTGCAGCGTCAACCTTCACGCGTGACGCCGTCTCCGGCATGACGACGACAGCGCTGATGCCGCGGCGTTGTGCGGCCAGCGCCACGGCCTGGCCATGATTGCCTGATGAGTAGGTAATGACGCCGCGCCGCGCCTCCTCGCCCAGGCGCGCGAGCATGTTGGCCGCGCCGCGGATCTTGAAAGCGCCCATGGGCTGGAAGCTCTCGCACTTCAGCGAGAACCCGGCCCCCGCCTCTCCCCCGTCACTGCCGACGGCGACGAGCGGCGTGCGTACGGCGATGCCACGAATCCGTTCGGCGGCTGCCTCGATTTCCTCGAGTGATACGAGCCCCGTCGAGCTACGGCTGAACATCGGAGCAGTATAGTGGCGGCATGGCCCGCTATACATTGGTCTACGGATTGCGCCTCGTCCCCGAGGGGACTCTGGTCAACACCAGCGACGTTCGGTTGGAGATGAAGGACGGCACCACGGCCGGTGTGACCCTGCACACGATCGATGGGACGATCCCGCAGTTGCGGAGAGCGCTCGATCGGAGCCTGGATGCGTTTTTCGAGTTCCTGCCGGGAGCGACCGACGAGGACAGGCGGGACTTCGACGACTCCTAGCGCGACGCGCCAGCCCGTCGTTACGCCGCTTCGCGTGAGGTTCTGAACTCTTCCAGAAGCCGGGCGACGTTGCCCGCCACCGAATGGAGTGACGGCGCCCAGCCCAGCGCATGGGCGCGAGGGCTGCGCACCACCTGGTCGAGCGCGAGGGCATCGGCGTAGGGTCCCATCTTCGCCCGGGCCTCCTCGATCGGCACGTGGCGCACGTCGGCCTTGGTTCTGGCGTGCCGGGCGATGGCGTCGACGATGTCGTTCACCTGTTCATCGGCCTCATCGTTGGCGTGGAAGACGCCGCTGGCGTCCGTCTGGGTCGTCACGCGGACATAGAGGTCGGCCAGGTCCCGGTCGTAGACGCACGGCCAGCGGTTCTTGCCATCACCAACCACGCGGACCAGGCCATTGGCCCCCTGCTTCAACAGGTCGCCGATGATGCCGCGGGCGCCGCCGTAGACGATGCCGGGGCGCAGCACCACGGTGCGGACGCCGGCAAGGGCCGCGTCGAGCACCAGGCGCTCGTGCCGGGGCCGCCAGTCCACGAGAGAAATCGGCCGCAAGGGGCTCGATTCGGTGGCCGGCGTCGGCGTGTCACCCAGAACCCAGATCCCGGAGGTATAGACGAAACAGGCGGGCTGTCCCGCGACAGTGCGGCGGCTGGCTACGCCAAGCAGGGTATCGATGGCCTGGCGATCCACCTCGGGTCCCCGCTTCGAGTACTCGTAGGCGGTGTGAATGATGGCCTCGGCTCCCTCGGCCGCGGCCAGATACGACACCGGCTTGGCCAGTTCGCCGACGATCGGCGTGACGCCGCGACGTGCGACCCGCTCCGCTTTCTCGGGATCGCGCACCAGCGCGGTGACGTCGTTGCCGGCGCGCAGCAGTGCGTCGAGCACTGCCGAACCGATGTAACCCGTGGCCCCTGTCAGGAAGATACGCATCGCGAGTTGGCTATTGTATGCGGTCTGCAGGTCGCCAGTCGCCCACCCTCCAATCCCGTGTTGGGTGAAACGCCCAACTCGCACGCGCACAACCTGTGATGCCGACCTACAATTCCTGTCACGCAATGTCCCGCGACACGCTCGTCGATTTTTTTCGCGACCTCATCACGATTCACGGCGAGTTTCTCGTCTATGACGACGGCTATCGCCGTCGTGCCTTCTCGTACGCCGACGTCGGCCGCGGCGCGCGCGGTTTCGCGGCACGCCTGGCCGCCGCAGGTGTGGTCAAGGGCGACAAAGTGGTCTTCTGGGGCGAGAACCGCCCGGAGTGGATCGCCTGCTATTGGGGTTGTCTCATCAGCGGCGTCATCGTGGTGCCGATTGACTACCGGTCGGCGGCTGAATTCGTTGAGCGCGTGCGGCACACGGTCGGCGCTCGGGTGATGCTGGTCGGCGACGACACGCCGCCCGCCCCGTCTGTCAACCACGCCAGCACAGATCTCCAGGCCGGTGTCGACGCTCATCAGACCGGGTCTGCATACGAGCGGTGGCGCTTCGGGGATTTCGACTGGCACGTCGACGGAACGATGCCCGCTGTCACCGTTTCGCGCGATGACGTCGTGCAGATCATCTTCACCTCCGGCGCCACGGCTGAGCCGAAGGGCGTGGTCATCCGGCACCGCAACATCCTGGCGAACATTGTTCCCGTGGAGCGCGAGATCGAGAAGTACCGCAGGTACGCGCGGCCGGTGTCGCCCCTGCGCTTCGTGAATCTGCTGCCCCTCAGCCACATGTTCGGCCAGTCGATGGCCACCAGCATCCCCCCGATGGTGCGCGGCACGGTCATCTTCACGCGCAGCTTCAACCCGCACGACATCGTGCAGCTTGTCGCCTCGCGCCGCGTCTCGGTGCTGGTGTGCGTGCCGAAGATCCTCGACGTGCTGCGCGAGCACGTCGTGCGTGCATTCCCCGAGACCGCCGATCCGCCGCCGGCCGGCATCTCGATCCCTGGGCGGTGGTGGCGCTACCGGCGGGTGCATCGTGCCTTCGGCCTGAAGTTCTGGGCGTTTGTTGTTGGCGCAGCGCCGCTGCCGCCGGACCTCGAGGAATTCTGGCGACGCATGGGGTTCCTGGTCATTCAGGGCTACGGTCTCACCGAAACCGCGCCGATCGTCACGCTCAACCACCCGTTCAAGACGAGCAAGGGATCGGTCGGCACGCCGATCGCGGGCGTCGAGATCCGTATTGCCGACGACGGCGAGATCCTCGTCCGCGGCGACAACGTCACCACGGGGTACTACGTGTCGGAAGCCCCGCGCGCCGCGGGCGTGCCCGCGCCGGCGCCCAGTGAGAGCCCGGTCGATGCCGAAGGGTGGCTCCACACCGGCGACATCGGCGATC
>CANJYC010000298.1 GCA_947478985.1 Acidobacteriota bacterium
GGCCGCCACGACAGCAATCGCCTTTCTATTCCGGCATGACCTCGGGCTGTTCGCCGGCGCCGGGATCGTGGTTGGCCTTTGGGCGGCGACAGATTTCAGCGTTCGCCGAGCGGCGTTACAGGTCCGCGCATTCGTGACCCTGACGGCCGGCCTGCTCGTGCCCTATCTGCTATTCGTCCAGTGGTCGGAAGGCGTGGTCGAACACTTCCGTCGAGGCGTTGAGTTCTCTAGAGGGGAGGCTCATCAGCTGTGGCCACCGCTGCCGGCCTTCGAATCCCGAAGCCTCGCCGAGTGGCTCGAACCGAATGCCGCAACGCTGCTGGTCTGGAGCACCTACGCGCTCCTGGCGGTCGGGTTGGCGTGGCTCATCTGGGCCCGCCGCCATCGCACGCGTGAGGCCATGGCTGTGGCCACCGCGATCGTCACGATATTCGGCGCCTACGTCCTGGTGATCCTTCGCCATCCGCTCCCCACGAGACTCCCGGACCTGGCCGGCATCCTCGCCGTCACAGGCGGGTGGCTGACCAGTGAATTCGTTCCGGCACTTGCCCGGGAGCGCGTCACGCGTCCCGTGGTCGCAGGTGTGGCTGCTGCGGGAATGGTCGCCGTCCTTGCCGCCGCCACCGTGACGACGTCGACGATGACCAGGCTCATGGAGCGTGTGGACGACAGTGCGCTGCTCCTCGGACCGACCAAGGTTGAGGAGAATATTCACGACATCGTCGCGTCGCGCACGACCTGGCCGTGGCCGCAGATGTGGCCGTCGGGTGTGCTGCCGCCGGTGATTCCATACCTCGATCACTGCACCGCCGCGTCAGATCGATTGCTGCTGACATGGCCAGCCCCTGAATACCTCTACTTCGCCCGTCGCCTGTTCGCGGCCGGACACGGGATCATGCTGCAGCCGCCGGCCTTCGAGACCGAACGCGACCGCGCGGAGATGCAGCGTTGGCTGGCGCCTCAGCGGGTCCCGATCGTCCTCATCAACGAGGATCGACGGTCAGAGTTTGTCCGCGGCCATCCCGACCTCGATGCCGACATTCGTGACCGGTACGAGGCCGCGGGGTCGTTCACGGCTTACGACGGCGCGACCATCACCATCGCGGTGCGGAAGGATCTGCATCCCACCAGCCGGTACGAGCCTCAGGGATGGCCCTGTGGATTCGAGCCGTCAACCGAATAGCGCGCCCACGCGGTATCCTTCGTTGGTGGGTCTGTCGGTCGCATTCGCGCAAGTCAACTCAACCGTCGGAGACGTCAGCGGCAACGCAGCACTCGTGCGCCGGGCCCGCGATGCGGCGGCCGCCCAAGGTGCCGACCTGGTTGTCTTCCCCGAACTCGTGCTCGTCGGCTACCCGCCTGAGGATCTGGTGTTGCGCCCCGCACTGCTCGAGGCCGCGGCCACGGCCCTCCACGAACTCGAACGCGAGAGCGCGGCAGGCGGCATCGGCCTGGTGGTCACGCTTCCGTGGCGCACCGCTGCCGGTATTCACAACGCCGCGGCCCTCGTCGCCGACGGGCAGACAACGCTTCGATTCAAGCATGACCTCCCGAACTACGGCGTCTTCGATGAGAAGCGTGTGTTCGTGGCCGGGCCCCTCCCCGAACCGGTCGACTTCCGCGGCCTGCGCCTGGGTATCCCGATCTGCGAGGACATCTGGCAGCCGGAGGTGACCGCCCACCTGGTGCGGCGGGGCGCGGAACTGCTCGTCGTGCCGAATGGATCGCCGTTCGAAGTGGACAAGTGTCACCAGCGCCTCGACCTGGCGCGTCAACGGGTCGCGCAGGCGCAGCTCCCACTGATCTACGTGAATCAGGTCGGCGGGCAGGACGAGCTGGTATTTGACGGCGGGTCGTTCGCCTTGAACGTCGACGGAGGACTGGCAGCATTGCTGCCGTTCTGGCGTGAGTCGTTGTACGTGACCCACTGGCAGCGTGACAGCACCGGCAGACTCGCCTGCGAGACCGACGCCACCTGGGTGGCGGAGGATCGTTGCTCGTCCGTCTACCAGGCGATGGTCCTTGGACTGCGCGACTATGTGGCCAAGAACGGTTTCCCGCGCGTGCTCCTCGGGCTGTCGGGCGGCATCGACTCGGCCCTGACCGTGGCTGTGGCGGTCGATGCGCTTGGCCCGGCCGGCGTGCGCGGCGTGCGGCTGCCCTCGCGGTTCACGAGCGACAACAGCATGGTGGACGCCGCGGAATCGGCCCGCCTGCTCGGCATACAGATGGACACGATCGCCATCGATGACGCGGTCGCCACGACCGAGACGCTCCTGACACCCCACTTCTCCGGTCGCGGTCGCGACGTCACGGAGGAGAACCTCCAGGCCCGCATGCGGGGACTGCTGCTTATGGCCATCTCCAACAAGTTCGGCGAACTGCTGGTGACCACGGGCAACAAGTCTGAGATGTCGGTCGGTTACGCCACCCTCTACGGCGACATGTGCGGCGGGTACTCGGTGCTGAAGGACATCTACAAGACCGAGGTGTTCGCATTGGCGCGCTGGCGGAATGCCCATCACCCCGAAGGGGCACTCGGCCCGGCCGGCCGCGTGATTCCCGAATCGTCAATCACGAAGCCGCCCACGGCGGAACTGCGTGAGAACCAGACCGACCAGGACTCGCTGCCCCCCTATGACGAGCTGGACAGCATTCTGCAGGGCCTGGTCGAGGAAGAGGCGAGCGTGGACAGTCTCGTCGCCCGCGGCTTCTCGCGGCCGACCGTGACGCGGGTGCAGCGGCTCCTCTATGCCGCCGAATACAAACGGCGCCAGGCCCCTCCGGGCGTGAAGATTACGCGCCGGAGCTTCGGCCGCGACCGGCGCTACCCTGTGACCAACGCGTTCCGAGAGCAGTGACGCACCACAAGTCCATGGCCTCGCTCTCCGCCTTGATGCGCGGCATCATGTCGAAGCTCCCGGGTGGGCGACAGCTCCAGACGGAAATCGATCACCTTGCTCGTCAGCGCGTGCGCCTGGACGAACGCGCAGCGACGATCCAGCGGCGTGCCGCCTCCCAGCAGCTCGACCCCGACATCCTCCGTGGCGTTCTTCGCGCACGGCACGCGGCCATGCGCCAGCACGACGATCCGGCGCGAATCGCGCGCGACGCGGCGTTTGCCGCGATATCAGAGAGCTATCGCGCGGCGCTCCTGAGTTCCGCCCCGACAGACGCCGAGCAGATCAGCGTGGACGGCCTGACATGGTGGGTGCCGAGGTCTGCAGGCACAACGCCGAATGACACAGGGAGCTTTCAGCGGCAGATTCCATTTGAGGAGATTCTGCAGGCGCGCGAGCTGGCTGTGGGGCGCGCCATGATTGACATCGGGGCCAACGTCGGGATGACCGCC
>CANJYC010000299.1 GCA_947478985.1 Acidobacteriota bacterium
GCGCCCAAGACTTCGGTTGAGCTGGCGATGGAGCGGCTCCGGAAGAAGGATGCCGACGCGGGCGTCGCGGCGCGGCCGATGACCGACGAGCAGAAGCGGGCCATCGCTGAGGTGAAGAGTCTCTACGACTCGAAGATCGCCGAGCAGGAGATCCTGCAGCAATCCGCGATGAACCATCGGCTAGCGGCCGACCCGGCGGAGCTTGAAGAGGTGGGCCGTCAGTTCCGGCGCGAGCGCGAGCGCCTGGCCTCCGAGCGCGACGCCAAGATCGAGAAGATCCGCCAGGGCGATCGCTAGATCGCCTGAATTCGCATCGGACGCCTCACACCCTCAAGGTCCGCATCACCGGGTGTCTCGCTCCGCGAACGATACGCAACCTCGAAGCCCACCCTGAAGGAGAACGGCGGATCATGATCAAGATTGCAATCATCGTCGGGAGCACGCGTCCGGGCCGCAAGGCCGAGGCGGTCGCACGCTGGGTCCATGGCATTGCGACGAAGCGTAGCGATGTCGAGTTCGAAGTCGTGGATATCAAGGACTTCAATTTGCCCCTGCTCGACGAGCCGATGCCGCCGGCGATGGGAACCTACAGTCAGCCGCACACGAAGGCCTGGTCCGCGAAGATTGCGGCGTTCGACGGGTATGTCTTCGTGACACCCGAGTACAACCACAGCACATCCGGCGCGCTCAAGAACGCCCTCGATTTTCTGTTCCGGGAATGGAACAACAAGTCAGCCGGGTTCGTCGGGTACGGTAGCGCCGGCGGTACGCGCGCGGTGGAGCAGTTGCGGCTGGTGATGGGCGAGCTGATGGTGGCCGATGTCCGCGCGCAGGTCGCACTGTCGCTCTTCACCGACTTCGAGAACTTCAGCACCTTCAAGCCAGCGCCCATGCACGAGAAGTCCGTCAACGCCATGCTGGACCAGGTCGTGGCGTGGGGCACGGCGCTCAAGACGCTGCGCAAGGATTAGCGCCGGACCTCCGTGCGCCGGGCAGGATCACGTTCAGCGTTGTCGCGCTGTCTGCGCCTAGAGGTCTGTTCGGCGCTTCGCCTTCTTGATTTCGGCCCATCCGTCGAGCCGCCGCTTGATCTCTTTCTCGAATCCGCGCTCGGTGGGGCGATAGTACTTCCGCCCGGCCAGCGACGCCGGCAGGCAGTCCATGGCGGCGATGGCGTCCGGTTCGCTGTGGGCGTACTGGTAGTCCTTCCCGTAGTCGAGATCCTTCATCAGCTTCGTCGGGGCGTTCCGCAGGTGCAAGGGCACCGGGTCGGCCGCCTCCGTGTGCGCATCCCTGGCAGCCGCGTTGTACGCCGTGTAGACGGCGTTGCTCTTCGGCGCGGTCGCCAGATAGATGGCCGCCTGTGCGAGCGCGGTGTTGGCTTCGGGCATCCCCATGAAGTGCACGGCGTCGCGCGCCGCCACGCAGACCACGAGCGCCTGCGGGTCGGCGTTGCCGACGTCTTCGGACGCAAAGCGCACGAGCCGTCTGGCGACGTAGAGCGGATCCTCGCCGGCCTCGAGCATCCGTGCCACCCAGTAGATAGCCGCGTCCGGGTCACTGTTGCGCATCGACTTGTGCAGCGCCGAGATGAGGTTGTAGTGCTCTTCGCCCCCCTTGTCGTAGAGCAGCGCCCGACGGCCAATCGAGTGCTCGAGCTGCGGCAGCCCAAGTTGGCGCACGAGCGTTTCCGGGTGCATCGGGGCCGCGGCCGCGGAGAACTCGAGCAGGTTCAGGGCGGCGCGGGCGTCGCCGTTGGCGAAGCGGGCGATTGCGGCGAGCGCCTCGTCGGTCACCGCGATCTGCATCCGGCCCAGGCCCTGCTCGCGGTCGTGCAGTGCGCGGCGCAGGATCTGCTCGACCGCCGTCTGCGCGAGCGGCTCGAGGACGAACACCTTCGACCGCGAGAGGAGCGCTGCATTCACCTCGAAGGAGGGGTTCTCGGTGGTCGCGCCAATCAGGACGATGTCGCCGGCCTCGACCCTGGGGAGGAACGCGTCCTGCTGCGCCTTGTTGAAGCGGTGGATTTCGTCGACGAACACGATTGTGCGCCGGCCGGTCGAACGGCGGCGCATCTCGGCCGCGGCCATGACCTCCTTGATCTCCTTGATACCGGCCAGCACGGCGCTGAAGGGGACGAAGTGTGCCTGCGTAATCTCGGCGATGACACGCGCGAGCGTGGTCTTGCCGGTACCGGGCGGGCCCCACAGGATGATCGACTGGAGCAGGTCGCGCTCGATCGCCTCACGCAGTGGCCGGCCTGGCCCGAGGATCGTCTCCTGGCCGATCACCTCATCGAGCGTGCGCGGACGCATGCGCTCGGCGAGGGGCGTGCCCGCGGCACTGTTGCCGCGCTCCGTGGGTCGACCCCCGCCTGGGGAGGATGCGTCGTCGAAGAGCGTGCCGCTCATGCGCGCTGGAAGCGCGCGGCGTAGACGAGCAGCGCGCCCGCCACCGCGAGGTTGAGGGACTCGACCGGCGCGGTCATCGGAATGGTGACCCGCTCATTGCACGCGGCCACGATGTCGGACGGAAGCCCGGGACCCTCGCCGCCGAGCAGCAGACCGACGTTGCCGCGCCAGGCGGCGTGTTCCGGCGCGACGCCGCCACGGGGGGCCGCGGCGATCGTGTGCAGACCGAATTGCTCCATGCAGGTCAGCGTTGATCTGACGCTCGGACCGATGGCCACCGGGAGGCGCAGCACGCTGCCCATGCTGCCGCGTACGGCTTTCCAGGAAAACGGGCTCGTCGAGGTACCGCAGACGAGCACGCCGGTGACGCCACCGGCCTCCGCCGCCCGGAGGAGGGATCCGAGATTGCCCGGATCCTGCACGTCGACGGCGGCGAGGATGAAGCCGCCGCGTCGGCAGATGTCCGCCGGCTCAACCGGCGTGCGCCGCACGATCGCCACGATGCCGGACGGGGTGCGGACCGGGCTCATCGCCTCAAAGACAATGTCGTCGGCAAGCACGACGTCGGCGCCGCCGGCCTCGAGCTCGCGCGCCAGCGCGCCCTCCTCGCCGTCACACCGGAGCTTCGACGCCGAGACCGCGACCACCTCGATGACGGCGCCGGCCTGGGCCGCTTCCCGGACCAGGTGAGCACCGTCGAGCAACAAGCGCGCACCCGACGGATCGGGCACCGCCGCCAGCTCGCGGAAGTCACGCACGGTCGCGTTCTGTCTGCTTGAAATCGCCTTCATGAGATATGGGGCACTGGGGAGCGGTTGTTGAGAAATTCGAGCATAACAGACTGTGCTACAGTCTGGTCCCAGCGATGAAAGACCGTATTCTCAAGCGTTTCAACGAGGAAATTGCCGCGCTCGAACGCGAGCTGAAGGTGGACC
>CANJYC010000300.1 GCA_947478985.1 Acidobacteriota bacterium
AGACATCGATGAAGATTCTGTTCTTTGCGCGCCACTACTCGTACCTGAGGCTCTTTGAGTCCACCATCGCCGGGCTTGCGGCCAACGGCCACCAGTTGCATCTGGTGGCGGACCGCGAGGAGTCGATGGGCGGCAAGGGGATGGTCGAGCGCCTTGCCGCGAAGTATCCGGGTATCACGCTCGGATCGACACCTGGTCGCGCGCCCGGGGCCTGGGATGATTTTGCGCGACGGCTGCGGCTGGGCATCGACTACCTGCGGTATCTCGAACCGCGCTATGCGTCGACGCCGCACCTGACGCGCCGGGCACGCGAGCGCGCACCGCAGGTGGTGGTGCGGCTGGCTGACGCCTGTCGGGCGCCGTGGCAGCGGAAGCTGCTCGCCGGCGTGATGCGTGGCTTCGAGCGCGGGCTGCCGCTCGACCAGGAGATCGAGCAGTACATCCGGGCGCAATCGCCGGACCTGGTGATGATCACGCCGCTCATCGGCCTCGGCTCAGAGCAGATGAACCATCTGGCCGCTGCGAAAGCGTGCGGGCTTCGCACGGCGTTGCCGGTCGCGAGCTGGGATCACCTGTCGAGCAAGGCCGTGATCCGCAACACGCCCGACATGCTGCTCGTCTGGAACGACGTGCAGAAGTCCGAGGCCGTCGACATGCACGGCGTGCCGCCGGAGCGCGTGGTGGTGACCGGGGCGCATCCCTACGACCAGTGGTTCGGGCGCCGCCCGTCGACCTCCAGGGATCGCTTCTGCGCCAAGGTCGGCCTGCGCGCGGATCAGCCCTTCATCCTGTATCTCTGCTCGTCGCTCTTCCGCGGCACGGCCAGCGAGGCGGCATTCGTTGAGCAGTGGGTTGCGGCGGTCAGGGCCAGTGACGATCCCCGCCTGAAGAACATCGGCATCCTGATCCGTCCCCACCCCACCCGTCTTGGTGAGTGGAAGCACGTGGACATGAGCGGGCACCGGAATCTCGTGTTCTGGGGGGCACACCCGGTCGACGACGACGCGAAGGACGACTACTTCGACTCGATGTATTACTCGGCGGCGACCGTCGGTCTCAACACGAGCGCGTTCCTTGAGGCAGCCGTGGTCGGCAAGCCCGTGCACACGATCCTGCTCGACGAGATCTCGGCCGCCAATCAGGAAGGCACGATCCATTTCCGCTATCTGCTCGAGCTCAACGGCGGCCTCCTGCGCACGGCGCGTTCGCTCGATGAGCACCTCGGATTGCTGGCTGATTCCCTCGCGGGCGAGGGTGGCGGCGACCCGAAGGCCGAGAAGTTCGTCGAGGCCTTCATCCGCCCGTTCGGCCGGGACGTGCCGGCCACACCGAAATTCGTCGCGGCCGTCGAGGCGCTCGGCGCCGCACCCGCACCCGCGGATGGTGGCCGACGGGTTACCGATGCGCTGTGGCGCCTGCCGATGTACCCGCTGGTGGCGGCGCTCTGGCTGCTGCTCGTGTCGCAGCCCTGGCGCAAGGAGACGAGGCGCGCACTCCGCAAGTCCGTGCAGGATGGCCGGCGGCGTATGTTTGTCGGGCTCAAGCACTACGCGCAGTCCCAGCTCGGCGAGAAGGTACTGACGCCGGGCCCGGCCGGCCCGGCCTCGGCATTGACGCCAAAGCCCGGGCGGCAGCGCGACCCGGCGAAGAAGCCCGCAGGGTGGGATCTGCCGGAAGCCGAGGCTGCGCGCGAACAGATCACCATGCTCGCCCGCAGCGGCCGCCCCGTGCTCGTGGGTCCGTGGCTGTCCGAGACCGGGTTTGAACTCCTCTACTGGATCCCGTTTATCGCCTGGGCCAAGGCCTACGGCAATTTCGACCCGGCGCAGCTCGTCGTCATCTCGCGCGGCGGGGCGGCATCCTGGTATCGGGGGATCACCGATCAGTACGAGGAGATCTTCTCGTTCATGAGCCCGGATGAGTTCCGCCGTGGCAACGAGGAACGGATCGTGGAGCGGGGCGGGCGCATGAAGCACCTGACGGTGTCGGCCTTCGATCGGGAGATCGTGCGGCGCGTCAGCGACAAGCGCGGTCTGTCCGGCGCACAGCTCCTGCACCCGTCGCTGATGTACGGGCTGTTCAAGGAGTTCTGGTTTCAGCGGACGCCGGTGTCCTTTGTCGAGTCGTTCACGTCATTTGCGCCCATCGTGGCGCCGGAACTCGGTGACCTGCGTGCCGCCCTGCCCGAGCGCTACGTGGCGGCGAAGTTCTACGGCAACACGGCACTGCCTGAAACGCCGGGCAATCGTGCCTTCATGGCGTCGTATCTCGAGGAATTGACCAAGCACACCGATGTCGTGCTGCTCAATACCGGTCAGCGCTTCGACGATCACGAGGACATGCCACGCATCAATCGCGCGCGGATGCACTCGATCGAGCACCTGATGACGCCGGAGAATAACCTCGACGTGCAGACCCGGATCATCGGCGGGGCCCAGGCCTTTGTGGGCACCTATGGCGGGTTTTCGTACCTGGCGCCGTTCTGCGGCACCAGCGCCATCGCGTTCTACTCGCACGCAACCGGGTTCCGATTCGATCATCTGGAGGTCGCCAAGCGGGTGTTTTCCGGCCTGCGTATGGGGGCGTTTGTCGAACTCGACGTCCGTGCGGCCGAGATGTTGCGGCTCGGATTCGGCGGCGGCGGCGTTTCGATGGACAATGCCACGGAATCTTTGCTGAATGTCAAAATCTGACGCCGCACTGGCGGGTCTCGGGCGTGGGCGATGCCTGATCATCGGCGAGGTGGCGCTGACCCACGATGGCAGCGTCAACGTGGCGCACGCCTTTGTCGATGCGATTGCCACCGCCGGCGCAGACGCCGTCAAGTTTCAGACGCATATTGCCGCGGCCGAGAGCACGCCGTCGGAGCCCTTCCGCGTCAAGTTCAGCAGCCAGGACGCCTCACGCTACGACTACTGGAAGCGGATGGAGTTCACCGAGGAGCAGTGGCGCGGGCTGGCTGAACACACGCGCGAGCGCGGGATCCTATTCCTCTCCTCGGCATTCTCGATTGAGGCGGTCGATCTGCTCGAGCGCATCGGCATGCCGCTGTGGAAAGTCGGGTCCGGAGAAACGTCGAACACGCTCCTGCTGGATCGGATGGCCGCCACCGGAGCGCCGGTACTCCTGTCGAGCGGCATGAGCTCCATTGGGGAAATCGACGCCGCGGTGGCCCGCATCGCGGCCCGCAACGTGCCAGTCGGTCTGTTCCAGTGCACCACCGCGTACCCATGCCCGCCCGAGCGGATCGGCCTGAACATGATTCCGTTCTTCCGCGAGCGGTACAAGTGCTGGGTGGGGCTGTCGGATCATTCGGCCAC
>CANJYC010000301.1 GCA_947478985.1 Acidobacteriota bacterium
CGACTACATCAGAGACTACGAGGAATTCCTGCGGCTGCGGTCGCTGGCACGCTGAGACAGCCGAGGAGTATGCGCACGGTCGGCGTCACCCGTCGATCACAACCGCCTCTCGCCTACGGCCGGTCCGGCTCTTGGATCGAGGCCAATTGCCTCTCTCACGACATAGTTCGGCTTCTTCTTTACTTCGTCGTAGATGCGCCAGACGTACTCGCCGACAATCCCGAGCATCAGCATGAGGATTCCACCGATGACCAGTATCAGGATCATGATCGGGGCCTGACCGGGAAAGGCCAGACCATGCGTCAACCGCCAGTAGGCGATGTCCGCTGCGTACAGAAATCCAATCAGGGCGACAAGGGCTCCGGCCCCGCTGATGAAGCGAATCGGCAGATATGACGAATCGAGAATCGCGTCCAGGGAGTTTTTGAGGCGTTTCGCAAAGGTGTACTGCGATCGGCCGATGGTGCGCTTCGCCCTGGTGTAGGGAATAAACGTCGTCTTGTAGCCCATCCACAGCAAATCGCCCTGGAAGAACCGGTTCCGCACTTCCATCTGATTGAACGAGTCGACAACCCGACGCGCCATCAGGACGTAGTCGAATCCGCCGGCCGGCAACTGCGGAAAAGACAAGCGGATGATGCCGTAGAAGATGCGCGAGGTCACACGTGACGTCCACGCATCTTCGCGATCGGCGCGGTGTCCGATGACCAGTTCCGATCCCGCCTCGTAGTCACGCACCATTCGAGGAATCAGCTCAACTGGATCCTGCAGATCGGCTGACAGGTGCAGGACGACATCGCCCGTCGCGGCCTTGAGCCCCGCCAGGATCGCCGCCATCTGGCCGAAATTCCGGGTAAACGAAATAACACGCACACGCGAATCGCGGCTCCGCAGCTGCAAGATCTCCTCAAGCGAACCGTCGTCAGAACCGTCGTCTACGAAGACAAACTCGTAGCCATAGGCCGACAGATCATTTGCGAGTGCCAGCCGGATCTTCTCGTAGGTCATCGTGATCGCGCGTGCGTTGCGATACACGGGGATGACGAACGATATCGTCCTGGCAGCGGTCATGCCTGCTCCTGAATCTCCCGAACCATATTGGCGATCGAGTCGACGGCCGTCAGCGGAAGCGCTCCGTAGAGCGGCAAACACAGCACCTGATCCGCAGCCTCCGTCGCCACCGGCAGCCGGCCTGGCGCCGACGACGGCAGGGTTCGGTAGCACTCGTAGTCGGAGCACAAGGGATAGAAGTACTTGCGGGCGAAGACATTGTATTGCTTGAGCCGTTCGAACACGACGTCCCGCGAGCACCCGAAGGCGTGACGATCGATGCGCACCACGAAATACTGACAACTACTCTCGACGCCTGGCGGTTCCGCCACGATCGTCAGTCCCGCAACCCCGCGGAGCCCGTCGCGGTATCTGGCGATGACGGCACGGCGACGGATGAGCTCCTCCGGCACGCAGTCGAGCACCGCGAGCCCGAGCGCGGCCTGCAGTTCATTCATCTTCCCGTTGATACCGACCTCTCCGACCTCCTCTTGGTTCAGGATGCCGAAGTTCTTGAGATGGTCGAACTTCTCACGGTTTTCGCTGGTGCCGCATGTCAACGCACCGCCCTCGGCGGTATGAAACAGCTTGGTGGCGTGGAAGCTGAACATCGAGGCGTCGCCGAAATTACCGATCCCGACACCGTCAATCCGCGTGCCGAACGCATGAGCGGCATCATAAACAAGCTTGAGCCCGTGACGATCGGCAATCGCCTGCAGTGCCCTCACATCGCACGGCACGCCGTAGACGTGAACGGCAAGGATTCCCGTCGTCTTTGGCGTAATCAGCCGTTCAACCAGCGAAGGATCGAGCGTCAGCCTCACTGGATCGATATCGCAGAACACGGGCGTCGCCCCGCTCCACGAGATGGCGTGTGGGGTGGCCGGAAAGGTAAACGGGGTGGTGATGACCTCGCCCCGCATTCCCAGCGCGCGAACCGCCGCCAGCAAGGCAATCGTGCCGTTGTTGAACAGCGATACCTCGGGCACCTCGAGATAGTTCCGAATCGCGCGGCCGAGTTGCTCATGCTGTTCGCCCGCATTGGTGAGCCATCGCGTCGACCAGACCTCCGCCAGTCGCGCCTGAAAGGCGGCGAGCGGCGGCAGCACTGGTCGCGTCACGTAGATCGGTTCGTCGAAGCGGTCGATCACAACAGGGAAACCTCTGGAAACAGGACCGCCATCACACCAGGTCGTAGGCCCCGAGCATGCCGCGCACGGCATCCCTGGAGTTAAACATCATCACGTCAACGATGGAGAGGGCTGGCACGAACGGATGATCGTACTGCGCGTAGGTCACGGACCGTGACTGCAGAAACCGCAACTCGATACCGCGTGCGGCAAAGGCAGATACGGAATACAGTTCACGCCCGCCAATGGAATTGATGTACCGCGTCGCGCCGAGCGCCGCACAGAGCGCCAGCACCTTGTCCTGACCTGCGAGACCGTGATCGATCGCCACCGTCGATGACACGACTATGGGCGTCCTGATTTCAAGGTAGTCCGCGATCATCGTGATGCTGTGGTGCAGGTAGGAGAATAGATTGCGTGGCACCGCTGACACGACCAACTCAAGCACGGGAAACACCGCTTGGAAGTATGGTGCGTGCCGATAAGCCTCCGCCAACGGATTGAGCATTGTGCGCGGGTCAAAATCGTCGGCGAGGGACCGTTCGGCGACGTCGAGATAGTCAGACCCCTTCTTGAGTGGCACCGTAAAGAGGGCATCCGCACCATCGCGGAGAAACCGGTTACGGTTGATCCACCCCTTCTTGGTGTACTGGATATTGTCGTACACGACGAACTGGTCCACGGCCGCCAGCAACTGCCAGTAGCCGAGGTACGGGAGGAAATACGGCTGCATGATGCCGAGCGTCATGCCTCCTGTTCCCGTGGCCTACCCCCTGCCCTTTTCACAGACGAGAAAAATGCTCGAACACAAGTCGGGATAGACGGTGCCCAACTGGTAGCAGCCTTCGAGATACTCAGGCGAAATGATGTCGGTCGCAAGCAGCCGATCCCACTGGAAGTTCGCCAACGCCTTGAAGAAGATGCCGGACCGGTGCACGACCGTCAACCCTGCGGCACGCGCATCGCGCTCGAGCGTGTCCAGCGTATAGGTCATCCGGGGGCCGTGCGCCTTCTCCGCGGCCGTGACCGCGGTGTTGTGCGTGATGAGGCCCATGCGGACGGCAATCTGGCGTGACGGAGCGTTCGCGTTGGGACAAGCCAGAAAGAGCCTTCCGGACTCGGAGAGCCACTCGCGATTGA
>CANJYC010000302.1 GCA_947478985.1 Acidobacteriota bacterium
TCGACGCGGCCGCGTCGGCATCCCATGCATGGAGCCGCTGGCCACTCGAGGAACGCGCGGCGGTATTTCGGCGCGCGGCCGGTCTGCTCGCCACGACGTGGCGCGCCACGCTCAACGCGGCGACCATGCTCGGCCAGTCGAAGACCGTCCATCAGGCGGAGATTGATTCGGCCTGCGAGCTCATTGATTTCTGGCGCTTCAACCCGTACTTCGCCGGGGACCTGTACCGCGAGCAGCCGATCAGCAGCCCGGGCACGCGGAACGCGGTCGAGTATCGGCCGCTCGAAGGGTTCGTCTACGCCGCCACACCGTTCAACTTCACGGCGATCGCGGGAAACCTGCCGACGGCACCGGCGCTCATGGGCAACACCGTCGTCTGGAAACCGGCGTCGAGTGCGATGCTGAGCGGCTACTACGTGATGAAGGTGCTGGAGGCGGCAGGACTCCCGCCCGGCGTCATCAACTTCGTTCCCGGCAACGCGGCCGATATCTCAAGCCTCCTGCTCGCATCGCCGCAGCTTGGCGGTATCCACTTCACGGGCAGCACGGCGGTCTTCGACATGATGTGGAAGACGGTCGGCGGGAACCGGGGCAGGTATCGCAGCTATCCGCGACTGGTCGGCGAGACAGGCGGCAAGGATTTCATCCTCGCGCATCCGTCGGCGGATCCGCAGGCGCTGGCGGTGGCGATCGTGCGCGGCGGATTCGAGTATCAGGGGCAGAAGTGCTCAGCCGCGAGCCGCCTCTATGTGCCGCAGTCGCTCTGGCCTGATGTGCGTGATCGCGTGGTGGCGATGATGCGGGGGATGCGGGTTGGCGACGTGAGCGATTTCCGCACCTTAATGGGCGCCGTGATCGATCAGAAGTCGTTGACGAAGATCGGCGGCTACCTCGAGGACGCGCGCAGGCACGCGACCATCATCCAGGGAGGCGGCATTCATGGCGAGATGGGTTACTTCGTCGAGCCGACGCTGGTAGAGACGAGCGATCCAGGCTATCGCCTGATGTGCGAGGAGATCTTTGGTCCGGTGGTGACGGCCTATGCCTACCCGGACGCGAAGTGGAAAGAGACGCTGGCGACAATCGACGCCACCTCGCCCTATGCGCTCACAGGCGCGCTGTTCAGCCGGGACGCCGCAGCCACACAGCAGGCGGCAGACGCGCTGCGCGATGCCGCCGGCAATTTCTATATCAACGACAAGCCGACCGGTGCGGTGGTGGGGCAGCAGCCCTTCGGCGGCGCCAGGGGATCGGGCACCAATGACAAGGCCGGGTCGAAACTGAACCTGACGCGGTGGGTCAGTCCACGGACAGTTAAGGAAACGTTCTCGCCGGCACAGGACTACCGCTACCCCCACATGTCCGAGGAGTAGCCCGGCCCTCTACGGATCGATCTTCAGCAGCTCGATGTCGAACACCAGCATCCCGCGCGGGCTGCCGGCTTCGCCCTTGTAGGCGAGGTCCTCGGGAATCCAGAACCTCGTCCGCTCGCCTTCCACCATCAGCGCCACGCCCTCGGTCCAGCCCCGGATCACCTCGTCGAGCCTGAACGTCGTCGGAGTACCGCGAGCCACCGAGCTGTCGAACATCTTGCCGTTGGTCGTCCAGCCCGTGTAGTGCACCGTGACGCGGGCGTAGGGAGAGGCCTGTCGAGTGCCTGTGCCCGTCTTCAGGACGCGGTAGCCGAGACCACTCGACGTCCGCTTGGCATCGGCGGGCATGCCCTTCACGTCCGGCGGTGCCACATTCGGATTCGGGTAGACCGACATCAGATCGATGTCGAACACCACTGGACCGGCTGGCCGTCCGGCGGCGCCGCGATAGGCGAGTTCCTGCGGCACCCAGCAGCGCCGCTTCTCGCCCACGGTCATCAACTGCACGCACTCGCGCCACCCGAGCAGCGCACGATTGAGCGGAAACATCGACGGCGTTCCGCGTGTGTAGGAGCTATCGAACATGCGTCCATCGGCCGTCCAGCCCGTGTAGTGGACGATGACGTAGTCCTCGAGGGACGGCTTGTCAGTCCCCGTGCCGGGGGTGATGAGCTTCGAGGCCAGGCCCGTGGCGCTCTTGGCGGCGTCAGCAGGCGCCGCAGCCACGTCAGAGGGTGCCGTCAGTTCCGGGCGCTGCTGCGCACCGGCGGCGACGGCGCCCGCGAGGATGAGTCCGATCACACAGAGGGCGTGGCGCACGATCAGCTCTCCAGTAACAGGTTGCCGGGATCCTCGATGAATTCCTTGATCCGGACGAGAAACTGGACGGCTTCGCGACCGTCAACGAGCCGATGGTCGTAGCTGAGCGCGACGTACATCATTGGGCGAAGGGCAATCTGTCCGTCGACGTTGACGGGGCGCTCCTGAATCTTGTGGAGGCCCAGGATGCCGACCTGCGGCGGGTTGAGGATGGGCGTGCTCAGCAGCGATCCGAAGACGCCGCCGTTGGTGATGGTGAAGGTTCCGCCCATCAGGTCCTCGAGCGTCAGCGACCCGTTGCCGGCCCGTGCGGAGAAATCCCGAATGGTGGCCTCAACCTCGGCAAACGACATCCGATCGGCATCGCGCAGCACCGGCACCACGAGGCCGCCTTCGGCGCCGACGGCCATGCCGATGTCGTAGTACTGCTTGCGGACGATCTCGTCGCCCTGGATTTCGGCATTGAGCAGCGGGAACGCGCGAAGCGCGGCCACGCTCGCCTTGACGAAGAACGAGGCGATGCCGAGCCCGGTCCCGTGCTGCTTCTGGAAGGCGTCCTTCCGGCGTGCCCGAAGACCCATGAGCTCGGTCATGTCGATCTCGTTGAAGGTCGTCAGCATGGCGGCGGTGTGCTGTGCCTCAACGAGCCGGCGCGCAATCGTCTGGCGCCGCTTCGACATCCGCTCACGCTCCTCACGTCGCTCCCCCGTACGGACCGGTTTCGCCACTGGTGCGGCGGGTGCTGGCGTGCTCGACTTCGAAGCCGGCGCGGGGCGGGTCGCCGGTGCCGCCGGTGCCGGCGCGGTGCCGAGTGCGTTCTGCACGTCCTGCTTCATGACGCGGCCGGCGCTGCCGGAACCCTGGACCGCATCGATGTTCACGGCGTGCGCCTTCGCCATCGTCCGCGCCGTCGGCGTGGCTTTCGCGTCATCAGTCTTACCCGCCGCTTTCGCGGTGGGGGTGGCCGCAGGAGTGGCCGCAGGGGTGGCCGCAGGGGTGGCCGCAACCGTGGCGGTGCCGGCGGCGTCGAGGATCGCGAGCAGTTCTCCGACCTTGACGTCTTCTCCTGCCTGCCGCGCGATGCTGGTGATCACACCGCCATGTTCGGCGGCA
>CANJYC010000303.1 GCA_947478985.1 Acidobacteriota bacterium
GTGGCGACATAGCCGGCCTGCGCGTCAGCAAGTTCCGGACTGTAGACGCTGGCAAGCTCCTGCCCCCGCACCACGTGCTGCCCCAAGGCAGCGCTCACGCTGGTCAGGCGCCCGGAGACGAGTGAGGTGACCGTGACCTCCCGGTAGCGATTCGCCTCCACCACGCCAGGCAGCCCCAACCTGGACGGCGCGGTGCCGAGCGATGCGGCGACCGTCCTGATCCCCGCGCGTGCGGCCATCTCCGCCGATAACGTCACCACCGCGTCACGGGCCGGCACCGGCATCACGTCAGCGGCGGGTGCACTCGCCACCGTGGCCCGCGGTGCCGGCCGACGCCAGACGGCCGCCCCCACGGCCATTCCGGCCGCAACGAGCGCCACAGCCGCGGCGACGTACATCCCTCTGTTGTGCATGGCGGTCATCGCAATTCTCCTCGCGCCGCGCGCAGCGCGACCTGCGCCTCATAGGCTCTGACGAGCGCCGATGTGTAGGCCTGCTCAACATCGAAGGCGCGGCGCCTACTGTCGATCACGTTCATGAGCGGCACACCGCCCAGCGTATAGGCCTCGCTGATGGTGTCCGTGTCGCGGCGAGCCAGGTCGCGGATGCTGACGGCGTAGAGATCGACCGCCCGGCTCGCGTCTCGCGCGCGCACCAAGGCCGAGTCACGCTCCGCCCGCGCGCTCAGCTCTCGGGCCGCCAGACTGAGACTCGCGCCTGACCGCGCCGACTCGGCGGAGGTAATGGCGCCCTGATTCCTGTTCCACAGTGGCAGCGCCAGCGTCGCGCCAATCTGGAGACTGTGAAATGTGTCATCAATCGGTGCGAGGAGCCCGGCACCGTCGAAGGCCTGCAGTGGAAATCCCGATCGCATGCCGGCGTAACCCGCCTGGATGCTGGCGTCGATCCGTCCCTCGCTCCGCGCCGCCGCCACCTGGGCATCGGCTAACGCCACGCGGGCTGCCGCCTCCTGCACGTCGGGCCGAACGCGACCGCCCGCGGCCTGATCGATGGTGACCTGATTGATTACAGCCTCCCCGGACCGGCGCCTCACCACCGCCTCGAGTGAGTCGGTAAGTTCCAGGGGCGCGACTGGCTGGAGGCCAACCATGGCCTTCAGCTCGATCAGGGCCGCCTCCGACTCACCCGCGGCCATCACCTGCTCGGCTTCCATCCGCCAGGTCTCGATGGCAGCCTGATTGGCTTCCAGTTGCGGGATGGCCCCTTCGGCCGCGCGTCGCGCGAGCAGATCGCTCAGTTGGCGCGCGGCGGTCAGTGCATCGTTCGACACCGCCAACGTGCGGCGCGCAGCCAGCAGCCGCCCGGCCTGCCCCCGAATCGCGGCCGCCAGCAGTCGCTCCCGATCCAGCACCGACACGGCTGCCACATCCACTTCGCGCAGAGCGGCCGTGATGCGAGCGGGCCGGCGAAACAACTCGAGCGGCCACGCGACCGACGCCATCGACTGATAGCCGCTGCCGCCCAGTTCCTCCTGGCGTGTGGCCATGACCATCGGGTTGGGTCTCAGCCGCGCCTGCGTCACCTGGCCCTGCGCGGCGCCCGCCTCGGCGCGCGCTGCCTGAATCTCCGGCGAGCGTTCGATTGCCGCGGCCACCAGTTGATCGATGGTGAGTGCCTGGGCCGAGGCACGCGGTGCGGCCGCCGACATCAGCACGGCCGCGATGGTCATCCTGCGTAACAGCACTGTCATCGTACGTCCCCAGCAAAGGGCGCTGATCCGCGCCCGGCAGGTCCATCCCACGCGATCGTCATCTGATACGTCCCGGCCATCCCGAATTCTCCATGCGCCTCGTAAGTGCCCACCTGCCGCAATGGGGTCACGTCCAGCGTTGCCGGCATCACCATGCCCGGCATCGTCATCTGTCCGCCCAGTCGCACGTTCCCTGCATCGACGAGGGCGTTGGTTGCAGCCGACCGGAATTCGAACCGCACGGTGTTGCTGCCCTGATGCAGCGCGCCATCCCGACTCGCCAGCGTGATCGACATGTCGCCCGAACGGATGATCTGCACGATGTCCGTCCGACTGGGCTGCGAGCGCTCACCGGGGCTCCGGTGCGCGATGAACCACCACCCGGCTGCCGCCGTGGCGACGAGGATGGCGACGACGGCCACGAGGAGGCGAGTCAAGGACCGCGAGGGCACTGCGGTCAGAGCGCCGTCCGACACCGGCATCGACGACGGCATCGACGACGGCATCGCCCCACTGGCGAAGAGGCCGAGACGCCGCTCGTGAATCCAGAAGAAGAGCACCGGCGTTACCACCAGCACGTGGAGCAGCGATGACACCATGCCGCCGATAACCGGCGTGGCAAGCGGCTTCATCACCTCGGCGCCGACGCGGGTGCTCCACATGATCGGCAACAGCCCTGCGACCACCGTGGCCACCGTCATCAGCTTAGGACGCAGGCGCAGCAGCGCTCCCTCAACGATCGCATCGCGCAGATCACCGCGCGTCATCGCCGCGCCGCAGGCCGCCAGCTTCCGCCTGACGCTCTCCTCCAGGTAGATGACCATCACGACACCCGTCTGCACCGCAGTACCGAACAGCGCGATGAAGCCGACCCACACGGCCACCGAGAAGTTGTAGCCAAGGAACCAGAGCAGGTAGACGCCGCCGGTCAGCGCAAACGGCACGGCGAGCAGCACGTGCGCCGCTTCGAGCGCGGAGTGATACGTGATGTACAGGAGACCGAAGATGACGATGAGCACGATCGGCACCACCACCTGGAGCCGCTGACGCGCCCTGGCCTGATTCTCGTATCTGCCACTCCAGTCGGCGAAATAGCCGGCCGGCATCGGCACCCGTGCCGCAACGGCCGCTTTGGCCTCGTCCACGAATCCGCCAACGTCCCGGTCCTGGACGTTCAGTAGCACCGTCGCGAGCAGCAGTCCGTTCTCGGCGGCGATCATCGCAGGACCGCGCGCAGACTCGATGCGCGCCACCTGCTTGAGTGGAATCTGAGGACCCGCCGCGGTCGAGACGAGCACGTTGCCGAGGGCGGTGGCGTCCGCACGGAAGGCGGGCGCGTACCGGACACGGACTGGGAATCGCAGGCGTATTTCGAGAGTCCTCGTCAGCACGCGTTCGCCAACTGCCGTTTCGATCACATCCTCTACGGTGGCCACATCGAGCCCGTAGCGGGCGATGGCCTCGCGATCGATGTGGATGTTGAGGTACTGACCGCTCGTCACCGCCTCCGGGTAGACATTGCTGGCTCCGGGCACCGTGCGGAGCACGGCTGCCACTTCCCGGGCCTTTTCCTCGAGCACGGCCAGGTCA
>CANJYC010000304.1 GCA_947478985.1 Acidobacteriota bacterium
AATCGCGGATCGTTCCACGCCACCACACTGATGCCGCGCTCAGCGGCGCGTGCGCGTGCCGCCCGCGCGCTTTCGAGACCCGTGTTGGCTTTGTCGAGGAGGACCGGGTCTCCGGCCTTCAGGCGATTGGTGAAATCGGCACGGCCGAGATCGGAAAGTAGAGAGAGGGCGACGGCGTGATCAAGGGTCATGGCGCACTCCTGCCGTTCACGGGTGCACCCGACCTCGTCGTGTCCTGATTATAGGCAGCCAGCAGGACACGTCGCAAAGCGATGACGACGCGATACGAAAGTTGCGTCACGACACGTATGACGGCCAATGGAAAACAGGCCTGGATCCCGCGCAAGGCCTGGCAGGGACCGTGGTACATGCCTTGCTCTGGCTCTATGGACAGATGCATCCAAAGCGCTTGCGCCTTGCTGGAACGAGTGACTATAGTGACCCCATCGCCTCAGGCCGCCAGGTCATGCGCATCCGAACACTGATCGTTACCCTGTCACTCCTTGCTGCCGCCGCGCCGGCTGCGGCCGACGCCCGCAGTGACGCGAAGAAGCAGGTCGAGTTCGGCATCGAAGTGGCACAACGTGGCCTCTGGCGCGAAGCGGTGTACCGGTGGGAGCGCGCCGCCCAGATCGATCCCACCTATGCCGCTGCCTTGAACAACCTCGCCATCGCGTACGAGCATGAAGGCGACCTCGAGAAAGCGCGGATCGCCTACGAGAAAGCGACCGGGCTCGAACCGAACAACGCGTCCATCAAGCAGAACTACGAGCTGTTCAAGGAAATCAATGACCGTACGACACGCCCAGCTACTCAGTAGCCTCGCGGCGGTGTTCGTCACCGTCGCCTGCTCGAGTTACTACGAGATTCCGATCGAAACGCCGATCCGGCCGAAGCTGGATGTCTCGGCATTCCAGCGCGTGCTCGTTGCCGGCTTTGTCTCCGGCGGCACGGAAGATGTCGACGGCAACCTCGAAACCACGCGCCTGCTGCGCAGCCAGTTGCGGACCAAGTCGGACCTCCGCGTTATCGACACCGACGTCTTGCCCTTGATGGACGTCGCGTCCCAGTCGCGCGGCGCCGGCGCGACGCCGGCGGCCACTGCCGGTACACCGGCCGCCATCCGTGAAGTCAAGGACCTCGAGCCCTACGAGCAGGTGTTTGCCAACGTCGAGTACTGGAAGCGGATCGGCGAGGAATACCAGAACCCGCTCATCGTCACCGGCACCGTGATGTTCACGCCGCTCTCCCGCTCGGGCATCGTGCAGCGGGAGCAGGAAGTCTTCGACTCGGTCGGGCGCCGGAGCGTGGTCCCGATTCGCACCTATATGGAGCGGAAAGGCTTCACCCTGCAGCCGCGGTTCGTCTTTATCGATGGCCGGACGGGAACGACGCTGTACTCTGAAAATTTCCGCGAGGAAATCCTTTACAACGCCAACCAGACCACTCCAGCGCTGTCCTCCTATTTCGAGCTGATGGACCGGCTGCTGCCGAACTTCCTGAGCACGCTCAGCAGCCAGAAAATCAAGGGAACGCGCGTCCTGTTGCAATAACGGCCCTCGCGGGAGCCAATCCAACGGTCAGGCTGGCCTTGCCTGTGCTAAACTTAGCCCTTTGTGTCTGCCCCATAGGGCGGCCCCTACCAAGGAAACGCTGTGTACGCGATTATTCAGACCCGTGGCCGACAGATGAAGGTCACCCCAGGCGCCATCGTTGAAGTGGACGGCGTACCGGGAGAACAAGGATCGGCGTTTAACTTCGAGCAGGTTCTGCTGGTTGAAGGGGATGCCGGCAACATCGTCGCAGGCGCGCCATTTGTCGCCAATGCCAAGGTGATCGGCGTCGTTGATGGCGAGGCGCGCGGACCGAAGCTGCGCGTATTCAAGAAGAAGCGGCGCAAGGGGTTCCGAAAGACGCGCGGTCACCGCAGCGTCTTCACCCGCGTGCGCATTACCGAGATTCAGCTCTAGGAACTGGCGCTCGTTCGGCCAGCCAAGGATCAGCAATGGCTACAAAAAAAGGACAGGGCAGCTCACGCAACGGCCGCGACAGCAATTCGCAGCGCCTGGGCGTCAAGCGCCACGACGGCAACGTCGTCACCGGCGGATCGATTCTCGTGCGGCAGAAGGGTCGCCGCTTCGAACCGGGTCTGAACGTCGGTCTCGGCAAGGACCACACGCTGTTCGCAAAGGTTGACGGCATGGTGCGCTTCGAGGACCACGGGCAGCACGGCCGCCGCATTTCCATCATTCCCGTCGCCGAATAGGGCCGCCGGGGGCCGTATACTGATTTTTAATGTTCGTCGATGAGGTCGACATCCACGTCCTCGCCGGCGACGGCGGACGCGGGTGTCTCAGCTTTCGCCGCGAGAAGTACGTCCCCCGCGGCGGCCCTGACGGGGGTGACGGGGGTCATGGCGGCTCTGTATTCGTCGTAGCCGCTCCCTCCAAGAACACGCTCGTCGACTTCCGATTCCACCCTGAGTTCAAAGCCGAGCGCGGACAGCACGGCCAGGGATCGAACCGGACCGGCGAAAGCGCCGACGACCTCGAAATCACCGTGCCGATCGGCACGCTCATCTTCGAAAAAAAGAACCCAGAAGGGACCGAGGTCGAACTGCTGGCCGACCTCGCCGAGGAAGGGCAGCGCATTCTTGTCGCCAAGGGCGGACGCGGCGGACGCGGCAACGCCCGCTTCACCTCGTCGACCAACCGCGCACCACGACGGACCGAGCCGGGCACGCCGGGAACCGAACGTCTCCTGCGGCTGCAGCTGAAGCTGCTCGCCGACGTCGGCATCATCGGGTTCCCCAATGCCGGCAAGTCGACACTCATCTCGCGCATCTCGGCGGCACGCCCCAAGATTGCCGACTACCCGTTCACCACGCTGCAGCCGAACCTGGGTGTCGTCTCCCTCAGCGACGATCGCAGCTTCGTTGTGGCCGATGTCCCAGGGCTCATTGCCGGCGCGCACAGCGGGCACGGACTCGGGCATCAGTTTCTGCGCCACATCGAGCGCACCAAGGTCCTGATTCATCTCGTCGACGTGTCGAGCGGGTCCGGACGCGATCCGATTGAAGACTTCGACACCATCATGGAGGAGTTGCGCCTGTTCGACCCCAAGGTCGCAGCCAAGCCCCAGCTGGTCGCCGGAAACAAGCTCGATGCGCTCGACAATCCCGACAGGCTCACTCGGCTGGAAGCGCATGTCGGTCGCCTCGGGCTGCCCTTCCATAAGATCTCGGGCGTCACCG
>CANJYC010000305.1 GCA_947478985.1 Acidobacteriota bacterium
CTTCTGCTTGCCGCGCTCGCACGGTATCGTCCGGCGGGGAAGACCGCCCTGCACGATGCGGTGATTGCCGGACTCGAGCACCTGGAAGGTGCCGACAGCAGGAAGCGCGTGCTCGTGGTGCTCTCTGATGGCGAAGACAACGCGAGCCACGCTTCGAGAGACGACATGCTCGCGCGCGCCACGGCGAGCAATGCCGTCATCTACACGGTGTCGAACGCCAACCAGGGCATCGGACTGGCAGGTGATGCCGGGGTCCTTCGCAAGCTCGCTCAGGTCACTGGCGGCACGGCGTATTTCCCGGAGTCTGACGCGAAGGTGGTCGAGAGCTTCGATGAGATTGCCGGCAACATCCGTCGCGGCTACACGATTGGTTTCGTACCTTCGAACCAGGCCCGCGACGGCACGCTGCGCCGCCTGAACGTTAGCGTGAGCGTCCCCGGGCGCACCCGCCTCAACGTTCGGACACGCGACAGCTATACCGCCCCCGATGACTCAACATCCCGGTAGCGGCCCCGGCCACGAGCCCGGACACGAATCGGGATCTTCGCCTTCTGGCTCGAAGGCGCGGACGGCAGACCGCTTCTGGCGTGGACTCGAACGTCTCCTCATTGTCGTCGGGGTGGTGTCGCTCGGCTACCTCGGCTACGTAGCCGCAGAGAGCCGTCTCTATCAGGCGTTCGAGAACCGTGAGCTGGACGAGATTCTCAAGAGTGTTCCCCCTGAACCCCGTCAGCCGACCTCGCCGCAGACAAGGCCGCGTCCACGGCCGGTAGAGGGCGCCACGATCGGCCGCATCGAGATCCCTCGGCTAGGCGTCTCGGTTGTCATCCGGGCCGGCAGCGATGCGCGAACGCTGCGACTCGCGGTCGGACACATTCCCGGGACGGCGCTCCCTGGTGAGATCGGCAACATCGGTCTGGCCGGACATCGCGACACGTTCTTCAGACGTCTGCGTGACATCCGGCCCGACGACGAGATTCGCATCGTCACGACTGAGGGCACCTTTGCCTTCCGCGTCGAGGACACCATTGTGGTGAACCCGAAGGACGTCTGGGTGCTCGATGCCACACCGTCGTCCACGCTGACGCTTGTGACGTGCTACCCGTTCACCTTCTTCGGGTCCGCACCCCAGCGCTTCATCGTGCGGGCCAGGGAAGTGCGGGGCTAGCGTTCGGAGTCATCAGCGGTCGCCCGCGTGGTACGTGACCGTCTGCCCAGGCGCGACACGCACGTCGAAGGCGTCGATCGGATAGCCCTCCGCCTCGATCTCGATGTGATGCGTGCCTGCCTCGAGGTTCAGATGCTGGAACACGCCGTCGTAGTCATCGACCACGCCGGCGAAGTAGTCGTCGACATATACCTGTGCATCGCGAGGCGCGTCCACGATCCGGACCGCACCATACCCTCGCCCCGGAACCACGCCGTAATACCCGTACTCACCACGCGGATAGTCGTAGCCCCCGTAGGGACGTCCGAAGTACAAGTCCAGGCTCCAGCCCGGACGATACCCGTACGGTCGGTATCCGTACGGCTGAGCATAGGGCCGGTATCTGTAAGGCTGTGCGTGGGCTCCGGGGATGATGACAATGCGTCTTCCGGGGGCAGGCCTCCACTGGCGATCATCCCGTGCACGCGGTCGACCCCGGTCACGCGATCCGTCGCGTCCCTGGTCCCTCGCGCGTTCCCGCGATTCCACTCGACCGCGCTGCTCGCCGGCTTGCTCCCCCTCCCGCCGACCACCGTTAGTGTCACCACGTCGATCACTCCGCTGTGCGTACAAAGGGGACGCGGCCAGGGCGATACACGTCGCGATGAGGACAGTCGCTCGAATTCGGAAGGGTGCCATGTGTGTGCCTCCGGAGGAGGTAACGGCAATTTCATTGCCACCCGGACTCACTCGATTTGCTGGTGTTTCGTTGACAGTTCGCACAGGTGAACTGGAAACATCATCTGAAGGCGACAGTCCGGCTGCGCTTCGTACCGACGGCGCTCCCGTTAGTGCTCCGTGCGTTTCTGGCTCCTGACCGGCGCCGGTGTGCCGACAAGGCGCTCGACCGGAATCTTGACGAGGAACGCATCCAGCCTGTTCCCTCCAAGGTTCGTCGTCCAGAAGAAGTAGTGGCCCGTCACGTCGAGGTTGCCCTTGGGGGTCTGCTCGTAATCGTCGCCATCATCGTCCCGTCCGCCTTGCGCATCGAGATCGGTTATGACCTGTCCGACGACCAGCACATCGAGCGAGCCATCGGCATTGCGGGAGCCATCGAGCGAAAAGCAGACGATCTCGTCGGCCATGTCCGGCACGCGGCTCGCGTTGCTGCCGCAGGCAAACTGCGACTCCGGTTTGGAACCCGCACGCGCATTGCCGTGCGTGATGTGGTTGGCCGCCGCAAGGTCCCAGCGTTTATCGAAGTGCACAACCGGTCCGATGGGCCGCGTCGTGCGGGTCACGGGGAACTTCAGGAGGATCGTCGCGTTCGGCAGCGGACTGAACGTGTCTGCGCCGACCGCATAGCCAAATCCCATGTCCAGGTGGCCGAGCCCGCCTTCGGTGGCCTCGATGGCGGTGATCTTTCCGGTTCGCAGTTCCACGACGCGGTTGCGACGTGAGCCGTCGGCGCGTGTCTCAATCAGCATCAGCCACAGCCCGGACTTATCGATGTGGCACTCATCGAGCGCGTAGCCGGCGGGAGGTCCGAAATAGCGGAACCGACGCGCGGCCGACTGGTAGACGACGCACCCGATGCGGTTCCATGTCGTGTCCTGCACCGTCGCGGAATGCACGAGGTCATCGTCGCTCGAGTGCGCCTGGGTGATGTAGGCGGAACCGGCCGGGCAAATCCGCGGACGGCTGCACTTGCTGAGGTCCATGACGTAACGGACTTCAAACTTCCTCGATACCACATCGTAGCGGCGCAGATACCGCGACCCTACGAGTGAGGTATAGAGCCTGGTCGGCCTGGTCCCGCTGAAGTACCAGCCTTCGCCGGTGCTGAAGCTGTAGGGACTTCCTGGCGCAAAGAGCGGGCTGACGCTTCTTACCTTGTCGGTGAGCTTGTTGTAGCGAATGAGCGTCGGGCCGGCGCCGCCTCGGTTCGGGTCCGTGCCCAGGAAGATATACATGTCGGCGCTGCCGACGTGATTGTTGATGTTGCGCCAGTACGAGTACCCCGCGTACCAGAGGCAGTCCTGACCCTCGGCGCAATCGCTCGCATTGGTGAGTCGAACAGCGTCGGTGTTGTAGGGCGCGGGAAA
>CANJYC010000306.1 GCA_947478985.1 Acidobacteriota bacterium
CGGTAGGTGAGCGTGTCGCGCCGGTTGGCCTGGGCGGCCACCGAGGCAATCGCGGGGCTGAAGGTACGGATGGCCCTGGCTTCCGCCAGCGTGATGGACGGGTTGTTGCGGGTCCGCTCCTCGTCTTCGACGTTGCGTACCGGGGGACGCCGCTGGATCACGAAGGCATCGGCACCGACATCGCTCACGATGGCGCTGGACACCACGGCATTCATGCCCTGAATCAGCGAGACCACCGTGACGATGGACGACACAGCCACGACATTGCCGAGCACCGTCATGAACGAGCGCAGCTTGTTGGACCAGATCCCCTGCAGCGCGATGGCGATCGACTCGAGAATCTGGTGCATGAGGGCAGCGGCCTGTGGACTGGCCGCCCTTACGGCGCCGTCGTCCGCGGCGCCTCCGGCAGCGCCACGGCTGCGCCGTCGGCCAGCGCGCGCACCGAGGCGAACGGCCCGGTGATGACCTGGTCGCCCACCTTCGCGCCGGACACTACCTCGAAGTAACGGTCGCCGGCGATGCCGACCTTGATGGGCGCGAACACCGCGCGATTGCCGCGCAGAAGGAAGACGCCTTCGGTCTCCGTGCGCGTGTGACCCGGGGGCGGCTCCGGCGGGGTCGATGGGGCTTCGACGGGGATGGGTCGTCCGAAAAAGGTGGTCCTTGGCACGGGAGGAGGTTCGTGTACCAGCACGCCCTTGTCGTCGAAGAGCATCTCGCGGACGGTGAGCGCCTGGATGGGCACCGCGACCACGCCAGTCTTGGTGGCCGTCGTGATGTCCGCCGTGCAAGTGAAGCCAGGACGCACGTCCGGCACCTCTTCCTCGAGCGTGACCACCACCTTGAAGTTGGTGGCCTGCTGCTGTCCCGCAGTCTGGGTGCCGGTCTGTTGAATCGGGCTGTTGCCGATTTCCGTGACACGGCCGCGGAAGGTGCGGTCCGGTACCGCATCAATCGTCACCTTCGCCCGCTGTCCGAGCAGCACCGTGGGGATATCGGTCTCGTCGACCTCGGCTTCCGCGCCGATGACCGACATGTCGGCAATCGTGAGCAGCACCGTGCCCGCGTTGTTCATCGTGCCGACCACCGCCGTTTCCCCCTGCTCGATGTTGCGGCGTGTCACGATGCCGTCCATCGGCGAGGAGATGACGACCTGGTTGAGGTTGTAGCGGGTTGTCGACAGCGAGGCCTGTTCCTGGCGTACCTGCTGTTCGCGTGTCTGAATATCCTGCTCACGCGCCTTGAGATCCGTCTCGCGGACGGCGACTTCGGTCTGCGCGCGCTCGAGCGCCTCGCGCGAGGTCAGCCCATCCCGTGACAGTTCCTGCTGGCGCTTGAGATTCTGCTGAGCGAGCGCAAGGTTGGCGCGTGCCTGTTCGACGTTGGTGCGGGCCTGCGCTGTCGACGAGCGCGCGGCCGCGACGCTCGCTTCGCCGCGCTCCATCTGCCCGGCGAGCGAGCGGGGGTCGATCTCCAGCAGGAACTGTCCGGCCTTGACGCGCTGTCCTTCCGCGACGGCCAGGCGCGTCACCCGGCCCATGGTGTTGGCCGAGACGTTGATCTGGCGCTTCGGCTGGATCTTGCAGGACGCTGAGACGATGGCTTCGAGGTCGCGGGCGCGCAGGGCCTCGACCGTCACGACCGGAAGCGTCGGGCCGCGGAACCAGAACCGCGCGCCGCCCCCTGCAGCCGCGAGGACGATGACGCCGCCGATGGCCCACCGCGTCCCGCGCGTCAAGACACGACCCCGCTCAACGCCAGCGCCAGCGCGAGCACGATGGCCAGGGCGAGGTAGGCGCCGAGGAAGGTGAAGACCAGTCGGAGGGCCGGCCGCCGGTAGAGCACGGCCGTTCCGACCGCCAGTGTCACGACCCACCAGAGGACAAACAGATCGACGATGCCGAAGAAGCGCGCGAGCGGCGACGATTCATCGAGCACAGAGAAGACGAGTGTCAGCGTCGTCGGGCTGGCCAGGGTTTCACGCACATAGTTCAGCGGTGCGACGACCATCTGGCGCACGGCGAGGATGACACCGGCATGGGCCACGATGGCGAATACCTGTCCGAACGTCGCCGTCCCGCGGAGCATTCTGGTGAAGACACCAAACATCACGGCGGACACGCCGAGGGCCAGGAGAGGCCCGCTCGCCAGCGCACTCAACCCTGCATAGAGCACACCGTACCGGCTGGCATCCTGGAAGGCCAGATAGCGGGCATCATCGACGCGCTGGCCGAAGGCGAGCGCCGTTCGTTCCCACTGGTCGACCAGCCCCGTCCGTCCGACGTCCGTGTCGAGCAGTACGGCGCCGCAGATGAACGTGACGGTGAGCGTGACGAGCAGGACAGCCGCCCAGCGCGGGTTCTCGGCGACGGCGGAAAACGTGGCCCGCGGCGAGCGAAGCACGCCGATGACGCGAGCCGGGAGTGAAGCGGCGGCTGGTGACGGTGTGTGTGCTGCGGCGGAAAAGGGGACAGGCGTCGGCACTCAGGATTCCTCTACGGCTTCGTTGGGGGCGAAAGTCATTGTCTCCCATCTCCGGCCGGGCGTTGGACCTGGCGTGCCCGCGCCGTACACTGAAGGACTATGCGCATCGGCTCGTTTCCTGGTTCAGCCTTCGGATGGTTCCTGCGCGCGGTGGCCGCGTTCGCGCTTGTTGCCGTGCTCGCCTCGCCTGTCGGAGCGCAGATTGTCGAAAGCGTGGGCAGCCGCGCACAGGGCATGGGCGGAGCGTTTGTCGCGGTGGCCAACGACAGCAGCGCCACGTGGTGGAACCCGGCAGGACTTGCCGACGGACCCTTCCTGGACAGCGCCATCGGTCGTGCAACGACTGAGACCACTGGCGGGACCCCGCCGTTCCACCGCGAGCGGTTCTCGTGGTTCGCGTTGGGGATTCCTCCCCTCGGAATCAGCTATTACCGCTTTCGCATCACGGACATACAGCGATTTAGCCCTACAGGAATGCCGGCCGGGGGCCGAGAAGAGGGAGGGGCGGCAGTGCCCGTCCGTTCGCTCGCGGCCAGCCAGGCGGGCCTGACGCTGCTTCACACCATTGTCCAGGGGCTTCATGCCGGGACGACGGTGCGATACGTGCGGGGAACCTGGCGCACCGGGGGCCAGGCCGGGCCGCTACGGGCGGAGTCGCTTCTCGAAGGTGGAGAAGCACTCACCGGAGGCAGCGCCGAGCAGCACATCGACCTTGATATTGGCGTGCTGGCACTGGCGGGACCGATGCGGTTCGGGGGCA
>CANJYC010000307.1 GCA_947478985.1 Acidobacteriota bacterium
ACCGTGGCTACGGCAGCATCGAGGGGCGTCTGGGGGAAGACCTGTTCACCATGGTGATGGCCACCACGCCTGCGCCGTCTCCGGTGCGCCTGCCGAAAGTCGCCCGCACCATCACGCCGATCCGCACGGCCGGCGCGACGCCGGTGAACATTGAGTTCGATATCACCGGCTCCTTCGAATACACGATCAACGGCCAGACCATGGGGCAGTTCCCGCCGGTTCAGGCCAGGGTCGGTGAGACGCAGGTCTGGACGATCTCAAATCCCTCGCCGTGGTCGCACCCCTTTCACCTGCACGGGTTCTTCTTCCAGGTCCTCGACCCGCAGGGCCGGCCGGTGCGTCCGATGCAATGGAAGGACACCGTGAGCGTGCCCTATAGGGGCAAGGTGCGCGTCGTCGTCAAATATGACGACCGGCCCGGCATGTGGATGTTCCACTGCCACATCCTCGACCACGCCGACGGCGGGCTGATGGGCATGGTGCATCTCACGCGCTGATCCGCTACCAGGGCGGCAGCGTCATGTTCAGGAATTTCCGCACGTAGGCGTCCTGCAGCGCCAGCAGTTCCGCACCGCTCCCCTCGAAGTAGATGCCTCCGTCGCGCAGCACCATGAATCTGGCGCGCTCGTCGCTGGACGGCAGAATCCGCACCTGGCCGTCGGTGCGTGTGGCCTCGTGCGTGGCCACGTAGAACGCATCGCGAATCTGGTGCGTTACCACGATTGAGGTGTCGTGTTCGAGGTCGCGCAGCTTGACGATCTCGTCATCCACGGTGGTCGAGATGATCGGGTCGAGCCCCGTCGTCGGATCGTCGAAGAGCAGTAGGTGCGGCTTGGAGGCCATCGCGCGGCCGATGGCCACGCGGCGCCGCTGGCCGCCCGACAGCTCTGATGGCATCCGGTCGATGAAGTCGCCGAGGCCGATGAACCCCAGCACCTCGGCCACACGGGCGCGGACCTTATCCGCCGGCATGTCCGTTTCCTCGTTCAGCCGATATCCGACGTTCTCGGCCACGGTGAGCGAGTCGAAGAGTGCGCTCTCCTGAAACAGCATGCCGATGTCGCCACGCAGATCCAGGAGCATGCGCTCGGACATGTGGTCGACACGCTGACCTTCGACGAGGATCGCGCCAGCGTCGGGTCGCAGCAGCCCCATGATGAGCTTGAGCACGACGGACTTTCCGCTGCCGCTGGCGCCCAGCAGAATCCGCATGCTCCCTTTCGGGATACTGAAGCTGACGTCGCGGAGGACGACCTGTTCGTCGAAGGCGATCGAGACGTGGTCGAAGACCACTGCCGGCCGTGGGACAAGGGTCTCCATCAAGCGCCCGCCTGCTCCAGCCAGAGCCGCATCGCCTCGCGCGGCGCGAGGCCGGGATGCTGCGACACCATGGCGCCATTCTTCAGGACCACGAAGTTCGGGATGGCACGCACGCCGAACCGCGCGCTCAGTTCCGGCTGCGCTTCGGTGTCGACCTTCAGAACGAGCGCGCGCCCGGCCATCTCGCGTGCGAGTTCCTGCACGATGGGGGCGGCCGTGCGGCAGGGGCCGCACCAGGACGCCCAGAAGTCCACGAGCACAGGCACGCGGGAGTGCTCGACGATGGTCTCGAAGTCGCCTCGATCCACGTCGATCGGTTCGGCGATGGGCGGCAGCGTCGTCTTGCACGCCCCGCACCGCAGCACGCTCGACAGGTGACGCGCGGTTGCGCGGTTGTGTTGTCCGCAGTGCGGGCAGGGTCGAATCAGCGGCAGTGGCATGTGACGTTCAATCCTGGCGCATTATCCTCCGGCTGCGGGAGTTCTTCCTGCGGCAGGTTGGTAAACTGCTCTCCAGTGGCATTGGCGTGCCGAGGAACGGGGGCACACGTCATGGCGGACGTGAGGCACGTGCGTTCCGGGCAGATTCAAGGAGCGTGTGTGATACGACGCATCGTGGTCGGGTGTGTGATGGGCGCGTGGCTCTGCGGAGTGCCGTGCATGGCCCGGGCGCAGGCGCCCGAGGCTGATCCTGTTCGCACCGTGGCAGGCATTGTCGTCGAGAGCGACACGCGCACCCCGATTGCGGGCGCCGTGGTGGGCACCGTCGACGCGCGGACCACCACGGATGACGGCGGCCGGTTCACCCTGCGGGTGCCGGCCGGACTCGCGGCCGTGGAGGTGAGTGCCGCTGGGCACTTCGGGCTCAGCGTGACGCTCGATGTGCGGACGGCGGACGCCCTTGGGGCGGAACTCGCGCTGGCACGCGTCACGGGCTTTGCCACCACCGTGGACGTGGTCGCCGCGTCACCCGCATCGGCGCCGGCCACCGAGCGGGTGCAGCCCCTCCAGGTGCTGCGCACGCCAGGCGCGCTCGACAACGTGTACCGCACGCTGCAGACGTTGCCCGGCGTGGCGGCCACTGAGGAGTTCAGCAGCCGCCTGGCCGTGCGCGGCGGCGCACCCGATCAGAACCTCACCGTGATGGACGGCGTCGAGGTTCATGACCCGTACCGCCTGTTTGGCCTGACCAGCGCGTTCAACCCCGAGATCATTCAACGGTTCGAGCTTGCGACCGGCGGGTTCAGCGTCGCGCACGGCGACCGCCTGTCCTCGCTACTGACGGTGGAGAACCGCGAGGGCGTGCGCGACCGGCGTTTCGCGGGGTCCGGCGCCCTGAGCATCACCGACGGCAACGTCGTGCTGGAGGGGGCGCTGCCCGGGCGCGCCACCGGCTCGTGGCTGGTGACGGGCCGACGCACGTACTACGACGTCGTCGCCGCGAAGGTGACCGGCGATGACTTTCCAGGCTTTGGCGACCTGCAGGCCAAGGGCGTGTGGGAACCGCGCCCTGGCCGCAGGCTGACGTTCTTCGGACTGCGCAGCCGGGAGACGGCCGCGTTCTCGATCGATGGGACGACCGCACAGGGCACATTCGAGGACGACACCCGCAACGATCTGCTCTCGACCGGTTTTGATACCGCGATCGGGTCGCGAGGCCGGCTCCACTCGGTCGCCGCCTACTCGAACACGCGGTCGGTGTTCGGCGTCGATGCCGCCGTCGAGAACACCAGCCAGCGCTCGAACGCCCCCTCCGCCGATGCCGTCGGGATCGCCAACGTCGTGTTCGCGCGCGCGCTCGCCGTGCGGGACCTCTCAGTGCGCCAGGAACTGGCGTGGGCAATCGGCAGGCAGGTGGTGGAGGTGGGCGCCGAGGCCCACCGGCTCGAGACCAG
>CANJYC010000308.1 GCA_947478985.1 Acidobacteriota bacterium
CCGGCATCAGCCTCGAGAAGACGTTGAAGACGAAAGCGGAATTCATCAAGGCTGTGACGGACTCGTTCGCGTTCTGCGATCCCGTTTATGCTGCCCTGACCGATGCCACCGGGATGGAAGTGCTCGACATCACGCAGGAGAGCGGGCGTCAGGTCAGGCAGCCCCGCATGGCGCTGCTCATCATGAACGTCTCCCACAACAGCGAGATCTACGGGAACATCGTCACGACGATGCGCATCAAGAGCATCGTGCCCCCCTCGTCGGAGCCTCGTCCTCAGACGCCTCAGCCGCGCTGAGCGTGCGCGTTCGGTTCGTCAGCGCCACCCGGCACGTGCGACGTGTCGAGTGGTGTCAGTGGGTGAGCGCGTAGAGGATTGCGTTGACGCCGAAGGCATAGCCCTTCGGGCCAAAGGCCTGGAAGTATTCCGGGCTGTCGCCTTCCCGTTCGTAGGAATCACCGAAGTCGGTGTTGTGTGTCATCAGCACCATCAGGCGACCGTGGCTGTCGGCAATGCCGCGTGCATGCGCCGTCACGGTCTCGGTGCCACGCTCGGACGTCTCGCCGGTGCTCAGATAGAACCCGATGTTCGTGATCTGTGGCACTTCCCGGATGTCGAACATCGTGTGAAACATCGGGTGATCGAGCGGCAGATCGAAGATCGGGAATTCGGCGGCGGGCAGCGCCTTGCGCAACTGCGACACCCAGTGGTCCCAGGCGTAGTTGCCCCAGAAGTCGTCCACCCAGATAAATCCGCCCTTGTCGAGGTAGAGGCGCAGCGCCGCGGCGTCTTCATCGGAGATGAATGTGCGGCCGACCTCCGTGGCCATCACAAACGGGCAGCCAAAGAGCTCGGGATCGGTGAGACGGATCAGCAGATGGTTCGGCTCGCCCGTCGCGTCCATGCTCACGTCGGTCTTGGTGAGCTCGCCGAGCCGGATCGACAGGTTGATGTCGGCCCGCGGCCAGTCGGCGTTCCAGTTGCCGCCGTCGCCGTCGAGCGCCGACCGGTACACCCAGCGGCAGAAGTGGAAGCGGCCGTCGAAGTCCTTCGCCGTGGCGAACGCGGCCCTGGCCCCACCGAATCCGCGACGCTCGAACTGCGCCGCCGCGACCCCTGCTGTCAGGCAGATCGCCACAGCAAGCAAGAGCACGAGACGCCTGTGCGAGGGGCGCGCCATAGGTGGCAGTCTATCAGCAAGGCTTATAGCCCCTGGACAGCGCCACGGGGGTGCGGAGTAGAGTGCGAGGGCGTGCTGCCGATTCCTTATTAGGAGCGTGATCTGTGAGACTGGCCGGCCTATCAGGAAAGACACGATGGCGTCTGTGATCCGCCGCCGGGCCTGCCTGCTGGCGCTTGTGGTCGCGGCGGTGCTTGTGGCCGCTTCGCGCGACGGGCGCGTGGCCGCGCAAGGCGTGTCGGCTCATCCCAGCCTGCTCTTCGACAGCGACGGTCTCGCCGAGATCCAGGCGCGATCGCTGACCGCGCAGATGGCCCCGGTGCGGAGCCGTCTGATCGCGCGCGCCAATGCGCTGCTGACGGCGGCCCCGCTGCTCGTATCCACCACCGGACGCGGAGAGGCCGACCCGCCGGGCACGTTGAAAGGACTCGAGGCCGCACGCCGCCTGCAGGGCCGGGTGGTCTCCCTCTCCATGGCGTTCCTGCTGACCGGCGATCGGCGCTACCGCGATGCTGCCGTCGCCCAGCTCGACCACGCCATCACCAACTGGCCTATCTGGGTCGATACCGCGCACGCGCCTCCCTACGACCTGATGGCCGGCGAGATGAGCCTCACGTTCGGCCTCGCCTACGACTGGCTGTATCCCTCACTGACCGAGGCCGAGCGCACCCGGCTGCGCGAGGGCGTGGAGCGGCGCGCGATGCAGCCGTACCTCGCCGCGGTGGACGTGGTGAAGCCGATGTCGTGGTACTCGGCCGACCACAACTGGAATCCCGTCTGTAACGGCGGCGCAACCGTGCTGGCTCTGGCACTGCGAGGCGACAGCGCCCTCTCGGATCGGGTGTTGCGGTTCTCCATTCCTGGGATGACGCCCTACTGGAACAATCTCCGCGACGACGGTGGCTGGGAAGAAGGTACCGGCTACTGGACCTACGGCCATCGGTATGCCTTCATGGCGGCCGACGCCCTGCGCCGTGCCGGGTCGGTGTCGGGCGAGCAGAACCTGGCCCGCGAGGGCGCTCGCAACACAGGGATGTTCCCGTTAGTGTTCAACCCCGGCACGAAACTCTCGGCCAGCTTCTCCGATAGCTCAGGCCGCGCCGCCGATCCGATCTTCTATTTCCTCGGCCGTGAGTACCAGAACCCCGATTTCGTCTGGTTCCAGGATCGTGTGACGCCCCGCTCGGTCACGAGCGAAGGATGGCCGGACGAAGCGCTCACGCTGGTGTGGCGTGCGGTCGACGAAGCGTGGCTGCCCGAGACACGCCCGTCGTTTCTGCCGGCGATCCCCGCCACCGCCTCATTCCCGTCGATCGGCTGGGGGATGCTCGCGTCGGGTCAGCCGGATCCTTCGCTCTTCCTCGCGTTCAAGAACGGATCGACCGGCGCCAATCACTCGCACCTCGACCTGAATCACGTGACGGTAGGCATGGGCGACAACATGGTGCTCATCGACCTTGGCAGCCGTCCGTACACGGCCGACTACTTCAACGCCACCGCGCGCGCGAAGTATTACGAAATCTCGACCGCCGGACACAACTCCGTGCTGGTGGGCGGTCGCGGTCAGCTGTTCGGGAAGGACGGCTCGCTGCAGGGCCCCTTCGAGGGCGACCACTTCACGGCATTTGTCGGAGTGGCCAACGGCAGCTACGAGGTGTCGACGCCTCGGGCGCGGCGTCACGTCGTGTTCGTCGATCGGCGCTATTACCTGCTGCTCGACGAAGTGGTGCCGGCGGCCACCGCCCCGATCGAGCTGCGCTTCCACAGCTACGGCACGATCGCGCCCTGGCCGCAGAAAAACGGGTGGACGGTCACGCAGTCGGGCTCCGCGCTCGACATCGTTCCCGCCAGCACGGCGCTCGTCTCAGGCAGCGTCGAGTTACCTTCGGGCTGGATTCGCCCTGTGAATCTGCTCCGGCTCGCCAGCCCGCAGTCGGTTGGGAGCCTCACGCTCGCGACCGCGATTATCCCGCGCACGACGGGTGCTGCCGCCTATCCGCAGGTGTCGCAGGAGGTGCGGGGCG
>CANJYC010000309.1 GCA_947478985.1 Acidobacteriota bacterium
CCACGATGGCCGTAAATTCGCCAGCCCCTCGCTGCATGGATTCTATCTGACCGATGACAAAACCCTTAGGGTAAATGCCGTCAATGCCGGATGTCACAATCCGGTCACCAACCTTCACGTCGGCCGTTCCGGGGACATATTCAAGGCGAAGCCGGTCCGCCCCTGTGCCGGTAATGACGCCCTGGGCGCGCGATCGCTCGACGATCGCGCCCGCAGCTGCGTTTCGGTCTATCAGGAGTTGGACCTTGGATGCCCGGGATGTCGGGATGATGATTCGGCCGACGACGCCGCCCGGGGCAATCACCGCCATGTTGGCCTTGAAACCGGCCGAACTCCCCTTGTCGATGGTCATCGTGCGGAATTCTGCACTGGCCCCGGCACCAATGACCGCCGCCCCAGTGGTCCTGAGGTCGAGCTGGGCCTGCAGTTCAAGCAGCGCCTGCAGCGTGCGTGACTGCTCTGCCAGCGCCCGCGCCTGCTGCATCTGCACACGGATCTGCGCCAGCTCGGTCTTCAGGCTCTCGTTCTCGATGTGCACCTGCTGAAGCGCGAAATAGTTCTGCCAAGAGTTCTGCGCCGCGGTGACACCGGCTGTCGCCCCTCGCTGGACTTCTGCGAAGACGCCGAAGGTCACCGCTTCGAGGAGCGGGACACCCCGGCGCGTATTCACCTGGGCTGAGATGAGGATGATGTGCCCCACGATCACGCTGAGCAACAGCCACCCCGTCCGCTGTCGGATATCGAGGACGGTCACGGGTCAGTCGGCGATCGGCGGACTAGTCAATCGAGATCTTCCGGAGCAGGTTGAAGTCCGACAGCATCTTGCCGGCGCCGAGCACCACCGATGAGAGCGGATCCTCAGCCATCGCCACCGGCAATCCGGTCTCCTCGCGCAGCCGCTTGTCCAGATTCTTCAGCATGGACCCGCCACCGGTCATCACGATGCCGCGGTCGACGATGTCGGCGGACAGTTCTGGCGGCGTGCGTTCGAGCGCCACGCGCACCGCATCGACGATCACGTTCACCGTTTCCGCCAGCGCCTCGCGAATCTCCTCGTCGGTGATGGTGATCGTCTTGGGCACCCCCTCGATGAGGTGGCGGCCCTTGATCTCCATCGTCATCGTCTCTTCGAGCGGGAAGGCGGAACCGATCTCCATCTTGATCGTCTCGGCCGTGCGCTCACCGATGAGCAGGTTATAGGTCTTCTTGATGTACTGGATGATCGCCTCGTCCATCTCGTTGCCGGCGACCCGAACCGCCTTGCTGTAGACGATGCCGGCCAGGGAGATGACGGCGATGTCGGTGGTGCCGCCGCCGATGTCGACGATCATGTTGCCCGAGGGTTCGGTGATGGGCATGCCGGCGCCGATCGCGGCCGCCATCGCTTCCTCGACCAGGTGCACCTCGCTGGCCTTGGCGCGATAGGCGCTGTCCTTGACCGCGCGCTTCTCGACCTGCGTGATTTCCGACGGCACGCCAATCACGATACGCGGGCGGACCCAGACGTTTCGGTTGTGCGCCTTCTTGATGAAATAGGTCAGCATCTTCTCGGTGACTTCAAAGTCAGCGATGACACCGTCCTTCATCGGCTTGATGGCCACGATGTTGCCGGGGGTCCGGCCGAGCATCTCCTTGGCATCCTTGCCGACAGCCTCAACACGCCCGTTGATCTTGTTGATGGCGACAATCGAGGGCTCGTTGACCACAATCCCCTTTCCACGCGCGTAAACGCACGTGTTGGCGGTGCCAAGGTCAATGGCGAGATCACTCGAAAACAGAGAGAAAAATGAGCCGAAGCCGGCCAATATCGGTTACTCCTGCGCTACGTAAATGCCGTCCTTGCCGCGCGCCTTGACCTGGTACATTGCCGTGTCAGCCGCCCGTATCAATTCTTCGGCTGATCTCGCACTGTCCGGCAGGGTCGCCACGCCAATTGAGGCGGTTAATTTGACGGCAAGACCGTCACCAGCGAGAAAATCAAACGCCCGGAGGCGTTCCGCGATGCGCTCGGCCACCGCGACGGCACCGTCCCGCCCTGTTTCAGGCAGAATCAGCGAAAATTCGTCCCCACCGTACCGAGCCACCACGTCTGTTTCACGGGCACAGCTGCGGATGACTGCGGCGGCCTGGACCAGGGCCTTGCTACCGGCAAGGTGCCCAAACGAGTCATTGACCTGCTTGAAACCGTCGAGGTCGAGAAACAGCAGCGAGAGCGGTCGGGCAAAGCGTAACGCGCGCTTGGCCTCCTTGCGCAGCACAAGGTGAAGATAACGCGAGTTGTAGAGCTTCGTGAGATCGTCGGTCAGCGACAGCGCCTGGGCCTTCTGGAGCGCCAGGGCGTTGTCGAGCGCAAGCGCCGGTGACTCGAGCCAGACCCGCCACCCGGGCGCAACCTGCGGCCCCAGCGATGGCGCTGACGCGGATGGCAGCGGATCGAGACCGACGAGCACGCCTACCATCTGCGCCCGAGAGAACAACGGAAATGCGAGCGCGCTCCCGGCGTATTGGGCGCCCGTACGCACATCGGCGGCAAGGTCGCCGGAGGCAAACTCCCCCCCACGCTGCAAGATCCAGTTCGCCACCGCCCAGAGCGACGGCTCGAGGGTCGGCGTCAGGCCACTCTCGGCCAGCACCACGGTCTTTCCGTCGACGTCATGTGAAATGACCACCCAGCACGGCGCCGGCAACCACTCGCAGGCCTGACGCACCAGCCACGTGGCGACCTGCCGAGGCTCGCGGCTGGCGTTAGCGTCCCGCACCGCGTCTACCAGGGCCTGATGGCTCACCACGCAGACGCCAAGGCGCGGCAGGCACGTCTGCAAGCGTGCGGCGAAATCCCCGGCAGGGACGGCGCGAGTCATTGGAAGTACGAGGTCTGACCCAGTGGAGTTAATCGGCGTCACCGCCCGCACAGGCGGGGTGCATTGGACATGGCCTCAGGGGGAAGCCTCGCAATCGTTGAAAGCGTCCTAATGTAACACGATAAGTGGTTGCAGCCTCGGCGTTTCGTGCCTTACGATTAGCGTTTCAGGCTCCCATCCAGACGCCAGACACCAGGGGCCAACAAGGATTGTTCTCATGACCATGCTCGACCGGATGCGGCGACACAAGGGGTGGCTCAAGTGGAGCCTCGGCCTCGTCGTCCTGACCTTTGTCGCCTTCTATGCCACCGATTTCGTCCGCGGCTCCAACACGA
>CANJYC010000310.1 GCA_947478985.1 Acidobacteriota bacterium
GACGGGCATAGCCGAGGCGCGCGTCCTGCGCGGTCAGGGCCAGGTGAGCGGTGGTGCGCAGGCGAAGACGCTCGCGGTACTCCGCGAGCGGGGTGGTCAACACCGGTCCATTGTGCCGCACGTGGCGGGTCACGGGTGATGCCTGGGGGGCGAAAGAGGGACGTCTGGCCGCCTATTAATGTTACAGTACGTAAAATATTACGTGTCACTACATAATAAGATACGCGGCGGCACGGCCGCGTCCATCGCGGCCTCGGTCGAAAACGAGGTGCATTCAGGCCGAATTCAGCCTGGTTCGCTCCTGCCCACCGTCCGCGACCTCGGCGGACGGCTGAAGGTCAGCCCGGCCACGGTGGCCGCCGCGTATAAGGTGCTGCGGCGGCGGGGACTGGTGACCGGCGCCGGCCGTGGCGGCACACGGGTCGCCGTGCACCCGCCGTCCCCCGTCGCGAAGCGCGCGCGCGTCGTCGCCGAAGGAGTGATCGACCTCGCGGGAGGGAATCCGGATCCGGCGCTGCTGCCTCCGCTCAGCATGGCGCTGGGCCGAATCGGGACGGCGCCGCATCTGTACGGTGATCCATCGGAATTGCGTCCCCTCATGCAGTTCATCAGGGGCGAATTCGAAGCGGACGGCGTGCCGGGCGGGTCACTCGCGCTGGTCAGCGGCGCGCTCGACGGCATCGAGCGCGTCCTGCGCGAGCATCTGCGTCCGGGCGATCTGGTCGGCGTTGAGGACCCGTCGTTCCCCGGCCTGCTCGACCTGCTGGCGTCCGCGGGCTACGGCCGAGTGCCGATCGCGCTCGACGACGACGGTCCGGTGCCTGCGTCGTTCGAGGAAGGCCTGCGTCGTGTCCGCGCCGTCATCATCACGCCGCGCGCGCAGAATCCGACCGGTGCGGCACTGACCGCGACACGCGCCAGGGAACTGCGGCTGCTGAGCCGGCGCAGGCCCGATGTTCTGCTCATCGAAAACGATCCGTGCGGACCAGTCGCCGGCGCCGAGGTGCACTCGCTCGCCGGCGCCGGTGTGCGTCACTGGGCCGTGGTGCGATCGACTTCGAAATTTCTCGGGCCGGACCTCCGGCTCGCCGCGCTGGCCGGAGACGAGCTGACGATCGCGCGCGTCGAAGGCCGGCAGGCGCTCGGTGCCCGATGGGTCAGCACCATCCTGCAGCAACTCGCGCTGGCGCTCTGGGCGGATCCTGGCAGCGGACGCTGGCTCGCCCACGCGGCGAACGTCTACGCACAGCGCCGCGACGCGCTCGTGTCGGCACTGGCTGCGCACCGGATTCTCGCGCACGGCCGCTCCGGGTTCCACGTGTGGATCCCCGTGCGTGAGGAGGCCGCTATGGTTCAGGCGCTCGCTGACCGAGGGTGGGGCGTGATGGCGGGCGAGCGGTGCAGGATTCGGAGTGCTCCTGCGATTCGAATCACGACAGCCGCTCTGCTTCCGGACGCCGCCGAACGTCTCGCGGCTGACCTGGCCGAGATCGCCCCAATGGGCCTGCTTCGCGCGAGCGGGTAAGATGATTCGCTGATGGCCCGCAAGCGTCCTGAGAACGATCCGTCTCTGTTCGATTCAGCCGATACACCCGCATCGCCCCCACCGGGCGGTACGACGGATGCCGTCGCGCTGCACGATGCCGCGCAGAGCCGCTATCTCAACTACGCGCTCTCGGTCATCACGTCACGCGCGCTGCCAGATGTTCGCGACGGCCTCAAACCGGTACAGCGGCGGATTCTGTACACGATGTGGCAGCAGAACCTCACTGCGGACACCAAGCACCGCAAGTGCGCGAAGGTGGTCGGCGACGTCATGGGGAGCTACCACCCGCACGGCGATGCGGCGCTCTACGAGACGCTCGTCAGGATGGCGCAGTCGTTCTCGCTGCGGTACCCGCTCATCGACGGCTCCGGCAACTTCGGTTCGCTCGACGGCGACAGCGCCGCGGCCATGCGCTACACGGAGTGCCGGCTGGCACGCCTGTCCGATGAGCTCCTGTCGGAGATCGACAACGACACGGTGCACTTCCGGCCCAACTACGACGGCACCAAGACCGAGCCCGTGGTCCTGCCGGCCCGCATCCCGAACCTGCTGATCAACGGCACCACCGGGATTGCCGTCGGCATGGCGACGAACATTCCGCCCCACAACCTCGGTGAGGTCTGCACGGCGCTGGTCAAGCTGCTCGACAACCCGGACCTGACCAGCGTGCAGCTCTGCCGTTATGTCAAGGGACCGGACTTCCCGACCGGCGCGCAGATTCTCAACTCCGCTGACGAGCTGAAAGAGATCTACAAGACCGGCTCAGGCACCGTGCGCCTCAGGGCCACGTGGGAGGAAGGGGCATCGAGCCGCACCGGCAGAACGCTCTACGTCACCAGCATTCCCTACATGGTGAACAAGGCGGTGCTCGTCGAGCGGATCGCGGATGTGGTCCTGTCCCGCAAGCTCCCACCGCTGCTCGACGTCAAGGACGTCTCAACCGACGACGTGCGGATCGAGCTCGAGATCAAGAAGGACGCCGACCCGCGGATGGTCATGGCGTATCTGTTCAAGAACACGCCGCTTCAGACCAACTTCGCGGTCAATCTGACCTGCCTCATCCCGACGGAGAACGCGGAGGTCGGGCGTCCCGAACGCCTCGATCTCCATGCGATGCTCCGCTACTTCCTGAACTTCCGCCTGGAGGTGGTCACGCGGCGGCTCGAACACGAACTGGCGTCGCTCAACAAGCGCATCCATATCCTCGAGGGGTTCGAGAAGGTCTTCGACGCGCTCGACGAGATCATCCGGATCATCCGCAAGTCCGACGGCAAGGCCGATGCGGCGGAAAAGATCACGGCGCGCTTCGCGCTCGACGCCGAACAGGCCGACGCGATTCTCGAGCTGAAACTCTACCGCCTGGCGCGTCTCGAGATTCTCGTCATCCAGACCGAGCTCGGCGACAAACGCAAGCGGGCCAAGCAGATCACCGCTCTGCTCAAGGACGAGGAGGGCCGCTGGCGCATGGTGCGCGGCGAGATTGAGGAGATCCAGAAAACCTACGCCGACAAGAGCGACAGGCGCCGGACCCTCATCGAGTCGGCCGAGGAGGTCGAGTTCACCGCCGACGATTTCATCGTCGAAGAGGACAACGTCGTCATCGTCTCGCGCGACGGCTGGGTGAAGCGCCAGAAGGAAGTGCGCGA
>CANJYC010000311.1 GCA_947478985.1 Acidobacteriota bacterium
TCGGCTGTAGCGATTGAGGTACCAGTTGATCCCGAAGGTCCACGCACGGTCCGAGCGCTCGGCGAGGTTGCGGGCGCGGGTGTCTCGTGATTCGACACCAGACGCCCCGGGGCTCCCGAATCGTACGTCCTCGATCCGCCCCGCGAGTTCCACAGCCCCGGCGCCACCATGGAGGAACGCCTTTGCCGGTCGCACATCGTCGACCTTCCGCTCGCCGGTGACGAGCCATGTACCGCTCACGTACCACCCGCGGGCCAGCACGTCGGCAAGATCGTCGTCATCGGTGCCCTGGCCCTGACGCTGGTCGCTGGCGCGCAGCAGTTCGCTTCGCACCGAGACAGACCCTTCCCGCCACTCCAGATCTCCGCCGACGCGACGCCGCGTGCCGCTGACGTAGAGATGAGGAAAGAAATCCTCGTCGGGGACTGTGCGGCCGGGCAGACTATACAGCCCTGCGGGCACAGGTCCCGATGTCACGTTTGCGCCCACGGCGAGTCCCCGGAGCGACCGAACGGTGCGCGAGGTGTTCCAGGGTCGCACGGTGAACCGCGCGGCCACGGTCGGGCCGGCGTGCGGGTCGTGCCGCTCTGATGGCCGAACCGCATCGCCACCGTGGCGGAACTCGCCGACCTGGTAATTCACCCGGCGTGACAGCAGATTGCCGTGCACCAGCAGGCCGACGTCGCGTCCCGGGGCCAGATGCGTGGCGGCGATCGCCCGGTAGACGAAATCGAGGTCGGCGGCGCTGGTCAGCCGGTCCAGGCTGAAGGGAACCTTGAACTTGCCGGCCTTCACCTGCAGCGCCCGGTGGATGCGCACGTCCACGAAGACATCGCGCCAGGGGTCCGGCGTGTCGCGGACCTCCCGTTCAACCTGATAGTCCACACGCTTCAGCAGCGTGCCTTCAATGCTCGCGCGGGCACGGTGCAGGCTGAAGATGTCGGCGGGTGCCGTCGCGTCACTGGTTGGGAAGTCGCGCCAGTCGAGTTCGGCTTTGACGTGAGCCTCCACGCGCAGCGTGTCGCCGAACCGCACGGAGGGGATGGCGAGCAGACGGGCGGGCAGGGCCTGTGCACTGAGGGGGTCGGCAGTCAGCAGCCATAGCGCCGCGGCCATGGTTCCAGCCCTGGCGATGAGACGACGCCGCGTGCGCGAGCGAGCCTCTGTCGTCACGGAGCCCTCACTCGCCCTTGCGCTTGAGCATTTCCCACCGGACGGATTTGATGCCGGACTGGCCGTCACCGACCAGTTGCGCGCTGATGTCCTCCGGAGTCACGGTTCCGTGAATGACCACGTGATAGCGGACCATGGCGTCGGTGCCGTGCTCCATCTCCAGGGCATCCGCCGTCAGGTGGTTGCGCGCGAAGACGCGCTGCACGTGTTCCTCTGGAAACGCTGCACCGCTCGCGCGCAACTCAAGCGTGCCATCGCGTGGCTTCTCGTCCTTCACGCGATCCATGGCCCAGAGGAGCGCGCACACGAACAGCGTGCCGAGGCCGGCCACGGCCACGATGCCGCGGCCCGCGCTCATGCCCAGACCCATCAGGAGGAACAGGATGGTGGCGTCCTTCGGGTCCTTCAGTGAGGTGCGGAAGCGGACGATGCTCGCGATGCCGACGGCGCCGAAGGCGCGCGCCAGCGAGTCGCCGATGATGATCATCGTCAACGCGCCCGCGACGCAGAACAGGATCTGTGCATGCGCCACGGGCTGCGTCGACTTCCTGCTCCGGCCCGACGGGCGGTGCACCGTGGTGACGAGGACGCCAATACCGGCTGCGATGGCGAGCTTGGCCACCTCGATGATGGGCCGTGCCGCGACGGCGTCCGGTCCGGAGCCCTCCATCAGCCATACATCCGGCCAGCGATAACCGACCCAGACCAGCCCCGCGCAAAACGCGAGACCGGCGGTCGCTTGCCACGGGCCTATCGAGGTCGGCGCCTCAGACATGGGCATATCGCCAGTACGTCAAGACCCGTGCCGCCGTGATGTCGGCCAAAGACGGCCATTCGCCGTCGGGCGCCTGGAATGGGTGAGGAGAAAGTCCGATAGGTGCGAGTTCTTTCCCTGGCGGCCGCGGCGGGTGGATGTGAATGAGGACGGGTCTAGAACTCCCAGCCGAACACCATGATGCACGCCACGCGCGGCGACGCCTCCGTGGTGCCGAAGAGCGGCGCGAAGTCCAGGTGCATCTGCGGCAGGGGACGCAGCTGGATGCTCGGTCCGATCAGAAAGGCCTTGCTGAACGGCCCGCGCTTGCCGGGTGCCGTTTCGGCATTGACCAGCGCAAGCTGGGTTTCGACGCCAATCGAGGCCTTGGTGTCCGCCACGGCGTAGCTGAGGCCCGTGGTCCACTCGTTGGAGTTCTCCTTCTCGCCGCCGAGCTCGTGTTCCCAGACGAAGTTATTCCCCCAGTGCCAGCGGGACGTGATCTGTCCGCCGATCAGGAGCTTTCCTTCGAAGTGCGATGGTGCGCCGCTGATGTCCTTCCATTCCGCGTAGAGCGTCGGGTTACCCCAGAGCTTGCCCCAGTCGGCGAGAGCGTAGCGCACCTCAACCTTCTGTCCGTCGATAGCGAACAGGCCGTCATTGCCCGTCTGATGGCCCACGGCGTAGAGATCCAGCTGAAGGCGGTGCGGCAGACCGACCTCGAATTCGTACTGCGTCTTGGTCTCGGTCACGCCGTCCCGTCCACGTTCAGGGACCAGCCAGTACTCGAACTCCGCCGTGCCCTTCGGCACCACGTAGACGCGGGTCTCACCAAAGCGGCGCGCCGCCGTCCATCGCGGCTGCGCATAGTCGCCGATCAGATCCTCTTCCTTGAGCGGCGCCGTGCCCTGCACCTCGATCGGGGGCATTTCGAAACTGCGCAGGTGTACGTCCGACACTGCCGGCGCCGGCGGCTGCCCCTGCGATGACGGATTCACGACCTGGGCGGACGCCTGGGTCGCGTGAAGTCCGACGGTCATGGCGGCGATGAGGCTGAAGACGAGACGCGTACGCACGGACGGACGATCGAGATGCATGCCTGGCTTCCTTCGTGTTGTGGTGTGTTGTGAGGGACCTAAAACGAGAGCCTCGCGCCGAACTGCATCTGGCGCGGGTCCTTCGCGCTGAAGATGCGGCCGAAATTGGCGTTGCCAAATGTGCGGTTCGGCAGGTCGAAGTTCACGGTGTTCAACA
>CANJYC010000312.1 GCA_947478985.1 Acidobacteriota bacterium
AGACGCGAGCCGTCGACGTACCGCTGCTGTTTCAGCCAGGCCACGCCGTCCTCGAGGTCCTCGAGCTCGTGCACGCCCAGATTGCCGTAGATCGGCCATTGCGCCTCCGCGCCCTTCGCGCCGGCACTCCGGTTGTCGAGGATCCAGACGATCACGCCGCGCTGCGCGAGCAGCTGGTGAAACATGAATGTCGGCCCGGTCCACTGGTTGCGGACGAGCGAGGCCGTCGGCCCGGCGTACGTGAACTGGTAGACCGGATAGCGGCGCGCCGGGTTGAAGTCCGGCGGCTTGATCATCATCGCGTCGAGCATGAAGCCGTCCCGTGCCCGCACCTGGAGGAACTCCGGCTGCGACAGCCGATACTCGGCCTGCGACCCGACGAGGTTCGAGTCCAGCACCTGGAGCTCGTAACCGTCCGCGCGGTGCAGTCGCACCTGCGTCGGTGTCATGACGTCGCTCCAGTAGCCGACGTAGCGGGTGAAGTCGGGATTGAAGACGGCGCGATGGGTGCCGGGCGTCTGTGACAGGCGGGTCAACCCGGTACCGTCGAGGCCGATGCGATAGATGTCGGTGCCGATGGCGCTCCGTTCGCTCGACGGAAAGTACACGAGGCCGTTCGCCTCATCGACGCCGTAGAGGGCGCGGACGTCCCAGCGCCCCGTCGTCACCTGGCCCAGGAGGGTGCCGTCCTTCGCGTAGTGATAGAGGTGTTTGAAGCCGCTCCGCTCGCTGAACCAGAGAAACGACCCGTCCTTCAGCCACGCCGGGTTGCCGTTTTCATTCACCCAGGCTTTCGTCGTCTCGCGCAGCACTCTGCGTGCCCGCCCGGACGAGGCATCCGCGATGTTCAGGTCGAGCCAGGTCTGCTCGCGATCCTGAATCTGGAAGACGACCTCAGAGGCCGAGGGCGTCCAGTCGACGTTGACGATCAGCGGCTCGGCATCGGCGTAGGACGACAGGTCGACCCAGTCCGGGCTGCCACCGGCGATGCGCGAGATGCCGAGCCTGGCGATCGGATTCGGATCGCCCGCCTTCGGGTACGGGCTAACTTCGAGCTCGGGCCTGTAGGGAAGGTGATCCGTGATCGTGTACGCGGGCACATGACGTTCGTCGAGCTGCAGAAACGCGATGCGAGAAGAATCAGGGCTCCACCAGTAGCCACGGAACCGGCCACGTCCGTACAGCTCCTCCTGATAGAGCCAGTCGAGCACGCCATTGAGGATCTGCGGTGAGCCGTCGGTCGTCAGCACGGTCTCATGCGGCGTTGCGACGTCTGCGACCACAAGATTGTTCGCACGAACGAAGGCGACGTGGCGTCCGTCAGGGCTGAAGGTTGCCTCGTCCTCGCTGTCGGGGGTGGATGTCAGCCGGGACGCCCGTGCGGTGCCGAAATCGTAGAAGTACAAGTCGTCGGCAAACTGAAAGAGCGCCCCGTCGTGTGACGGATTCAACGTGAGCGCGCTGCTCACGCTGATGCGCTCGGCGTCGGCGGGCGTGAGGCCCGGCAGTGCGGCGATTGCCGTCGCCATGCGCGCGCTGTCAAAGAGCGGCGTCGAGCGCCCGGAAACGGCGTCCACCTTCAGCCACTCCACGCCGACGGCCGTGCGACGCGTCGTGAGGTAGGTATCCGCGTCGAGCCACTCGACGGTGGTGGCAGGGGAGCCACTGAAGTTGACGCGCGTGACGGGGTCGAAGATGGTCTCGACGGTGAGGGCGCGTCGCGGCGCCTGCGCGTGCAGCGTGACCGCCAGGGCCGCAGCCAGCACGCACGCACTCCCCGCTCGAAGTCGTGCGGACATGGTCGAAGAGTAGCAGATCGGGTATCGTCGGCGAGTGGCACAACTCACGTTCCTCGGCGCCGCACGCACCGTGACGGGGTCCAAGTATCTGCTCGAGCACGCCGGCACGCGCGTGCTCTTCGACTGCGGCCTGTTCCAGGGGCTCAAGGAACTCCGGCTCCGCAACTGGGATCCGTTTCCGGTACCGGCCTCCTCGATCCACGCCGTCGTCCTGACGCACGCGCACCTCGACCATGTCGGCTACCTGCCTCGCCTCGTGGCCGAAGGGTTTAGGGGGCACGTCTACTGCACGCCAGGCACCGCGGACCTGTGCCGACTCGTCCTGCCCGACTCCGGGCGCATCCAGGAAGAAGATGCAAGGCAGGCGAACCGCCACCAGTACACAAAGCACAAACCGGCCCTCCCGCTCTACGACGAGCAGGACGCGAACCGTGCGCTCGAGCACCTGACGCGCGTGCCCTACGGGAAGCCGACACACGTGGCGCCGGGGATCACGATCGAGTTCTCCCCGGCCGGGCATCTGCTCGGGTCGGCCTACATCATGGCCACGCTCGAAGGGGGCAAGACGATCCTCTTCGGTGGCGACCTGGGCCGATACAGCCGGCCGGTGCTGCCGGATCCGGACGACGCGAAGGCGGCCGATGTCGTGCTCGTCGAGTCGACCTACGGCGACCGCGACCATGACAAGGAAGACAACGGCGCGGCGCTCGCCGCGGTGATTCGTGACACCGCCAGTCGCGGCGGGAAGCTCATCATCCCGTCGTTCGCGATCGGCCGTGTCGAGGAGCTGCTCTACTGGATTCGTCAGCTCGAGCGCGAGCAGCGCATCCCGGTGCTGCCGGTGTACGTGGACAGCCCGATGGCGAGAGAGGCACTGCGCTTTTACACGTCGCGCGTCTCCGAGCTCGATCCCGACATGCGCCCAACGCAGAAGCAGGTGTCCACCTTCGCGACCGCGCGCTTCCAGGTGATTGCCTCACCGCAGCAGTCGAAAGAGCTCAGCGCGAGCCGGCGCAGCGCCATCGTCATCTCGTCGAGTGGCATGGCCACCGGCGGCCGCGTGCTGCATCACATGGCGCGGGCGCTCCCGGACCCGAAGAACACGGTGCTGTTTGTCGGCTTTCAGGCTGCGGGGACGCGCGGGCGCAAGCTGCTTGAGGGCGCGCCGGAGATCAGGATTCACGGTCAGGACATCCCGGTCGCCGCCCGCATCGCGAAGATTGATTCGATGTCGGCCCACGCCGATCGCGGCGAGATTCTCCGATGGCTCGGGACGCTGCCCGCCGCACCGGGCCGGCTCTATATCGTGCACGGGGAGCCCGAGCCGATGGACGCGCTGAAGGCGCGAATCGAGGCCCGGCTGGGATGGAACTGCT
>CANJYC010000313.1 GCA_947478985.1 Acidobacteriota bacterium
ACACAACCCGTTCCGTTGCTGGGCTCCGCATGAATCAGTCTGATCTACCGGTCGTGTCTCCGGCCACGCTCGAGGTCATCCCGCTCGGTGGGCTGGGTGAATTCGGCATGAACATGATGGCCGTCACGTGGGAAGACACCACCATCCTCATCGACGCCGGCGTGATGTTCCCCGACCCCGATCAGCTCGGCGTCGACCTGATCATCCCCGACCTCACGTACGTTGAGGAGCGGCGCCAGAACGTCAAGGCGCTCGTGCTGACGCACGGACACGAGGATCACATCGGCGGCGTCCCCTACGTGATGCCGCTTTTCGACGGTCCGGTGTACGGCACGGCGATGACCCTGGCGATGGTGGAGCCCAAACTGGAGGAGCACGGCATCGACGCCGGCGACCGCCTGAAGACGGTGCAGCCGCGCCAAAGGGTGACAATCGGCCCGCTCACGATCGAATTCATCCGCGTCACGCACAGCATGCCGGACTGCGTCGCCCTGGCGATCACCTGCCCGGCCGGCACCATCATTCACACCGGTGACTTCAAGATCGACCAGACGCCCATCGACGGTGAGCACTTCGATCTGCATCGCTTCGCCGAGCTCGGCACGCAAGGGGTCCTCGCGCTCTTCTGCGACAGCACCAACGTCGACCGCCGCGGTTTCACCGGGTCGGAGACCGAGGTCATCAGCGCGTTCGAGGAAATCTTCACCAGCACACAGGGCAAGCTCGTGGTCGCGGCCTTCTCGTCGAGCATCTACCGACTTCAGCTGCTCGTCGACCTCGCTGCGCAATTCGACCGCAAGGTCGCGTTCATCGGCCGCAGCATGGACAAGAACTCCGAGATCGCCCAGCGACTCGGATTCCTCCGCATTCCGTCCGGGATCCAGATTCGCGACATGGACGTGCCGAACTACGCGGCGCAGGACGTCCTCTGCCTGGCGACCGGCTCACAGGGGGAGCCGCAGGCGGCACTGCCCCGCATCGCTATCGACGATCACCGCCATGTCCGGCTCGGGCCTGACGACACGGTGGTCTTCTCCGCCCGCGCGATTCCCGGTAACGAGAAAGCGATCGCCAGGACGATGAGCCATATCGCCCGGCGCGGAGCACACGCCATCACCGACGGGATGAAACACGTGCATGTGTCCGGACACGCCAGCGCGGAGGAGCTGAAGCTCCTCATCTCGCTCGTCCGCCCGCGCTACTTCGTGCCGATTCACGGCGAATACCGGCAGCTTGCCGAGCATGCGCGCATGGCGAAGAAGGTCATGGGGGGCACGGACCGTAAGCTGGACGTCCTGCTCGCACAGGACGGCGACATCATCCAGTTCGACGCGCGCGGCGCCCGCATCGCCGACAAGGCGCCCACCGGACGCATCCTGATCGACGCCACCCGGACCGGTGAAGTAGCCGATGACGTGCTGCGCGACCGGCGTCACCTTGCGGGCGACGGCGTCGTCATCGCGGTGGTCGCCATCAGCCGCCAGAAGGGACTGCTTGCCGGGCGGCCGGAGGTCGTCGCTCGCGGCTTTGTCGTCGACGAGAACGAGGCCGACTCACTCTTCACCGATGCGGAGAATGTCATCGCGGAGTGCATTGAACATTCCAGCCTCGAGGAACGGACGGATCAGGGCTTGATGACGGAGAAGCTGCGCACTGAGCTGCGCCGGTTCTTCAAGAAGCGTTCTGGACGGCGACCCATGGTCCTGCCCATCCTCATGGAGATTTGATGGTGGAGTCCACACTTTCACGACGCATCAGCGAGTTCGTCGGCGTGGCGCTGTTCGCGCTGGCCCTGATCTGGCTGATCTCCCTGGTCACCTACGAGCCGACCGACCCGGTGTGGTTCTTCACCACGGGCGCCACGCATCCACCGGCCAACTTCGTCGGCCGCGTCGGCGCCTTCCTCGCGGAGCTCTCGTTCCAGCTCTTCGGCTACTCGTCTTACCTCGTGCCCGGCGTCGTCGGCGTCGTGGGCTGGCACTACTTCTGGTGCGAACCACCGGACGCCGCCTACACAAAGGGCGTGGGCGTCACCCTCCTGTTCGCCTGCACAACCCCGTTTCTCAGCCTGACATTCGGCAGCACGGACGTCGGTGGCAAGGTGTTTCACGCTGGTGGGTCGGTGGGCAACTGGCTTGGCGGCGCGATGGCGGAGTATCTGAATCGAACCGGCTCGATCATCATCCTGCTCACGCTCATGATGCTGTCGGTGATTCTGTCGACGCAGTTCTCCTTCGGCCGGATGTTCGAGAGCGCAAGCCAGAGTTCCCGCGACGCGTCCGCCCGCGGGCTCGGCCGACTTCGCGTGTGGCTCGACGCGCGGCGCAAGGCCCGGGAACGCCAGGAGGTCATGGCCAAGCACGCGAAGCCGGCCGGCGCGCTCGCCGCGCTGAAGATCGCCAAGCGTGCAGATGCGGAACGCGGCACGGGGAACGCCGAGTCGAGCACGACGGCGCCGGAGACGGTCGCGCCTGTCCGGCAGGCGCCGCCTGTGGTCGCCAAGAAGCGGACCGAGACCACACCGAACATGCTGCCCGAGCCCGAGCCGGCCAAGACGCCGCGCCGGCAGGGCGCGTATACGCTGCCGCCGCCCTCGCTCCTCGACGCACCGAAGCCGGAGCAGAAGATTGACGAGCGCGAGCTGATGGAAGCCGCGCGTCACCTCGAGGTGAAGTGCCGGGAGTTCGCCGTCGAGGGACAGGTGGCTCAGATTCACCCGGGGCCGGTTGTCACGACCTTCGAGTTCAAGCCGGAAGCCGGCGTGAAGTACAACAAGATCACCGGCCTCTCGGACGATCTCTGTCTGGCGATGGAAGCCGAGTCGGTGCTCATTGACCGCATCCCCGGCAAGTCCACGGTCGGCATCCAGATTCCCAACCCGAACCGGGAAGCGATCTCGCTGCGCGAACTGCTCGAATCGGACATTTACCAGCGGTCGGCCTCGAAGCTCACGCTCGCGCTCGGCAAGACGATCCACGGCGAGCCCTTCGTTACTGACCTGGCGACCATGCCCCACCTGCTCATTGCCGGGTCCACCGGCACCGGCAAGTCGGTCGGCCTGAACGCCATGCTGACGAGCATCCTCTTTCGTGCGACGCCCGATGACGTGCGGATGATCATGATCGACCCCAAGCGCCTCGAGCTTGGGATGTATGAAGAGATTCCGCACCTGCT
>CANJYC010000314.1 GCA_947478985.1 Acidobacteriota bacterium
CCATCATAACGTAGGCGATCCCGCCCAGTATAGCGAATCGTGTGACGTATTTCACAAGGCCCCAACTACCAGACCCTGAAGGACTTGTCCCGTTACTGGCGATGAGCCTACCGACCAACCCGTCGACGCCGGTGCGGATCCCGCGGTAGCTGACGGTCGCGATCAGCCCGCCTGTCAGCACCCCGAGGACGCCCCGCACGCCTGCCCCGCTGAGCAGTGCAGCCGCGGTGGCACAGACGACCACCACGATGGCGCTGCGTCCGATCCGACGTAACTGCGCGTCAGTCTCGCCGGCCATGGCTCCCCTGCTGATCGTTCAGCGCATTGACCGTGCGGAACACGTTCAAGCCGCCGGCCACGACGCCCAGGACAAAGAAGATGAAGGTGAACCAGGGCGAAGTACCGAACCAGCGATCGAAGGTGGCGCCGAACCACCAGCCCAAGACGATGGCGATCACGAACGCCAGGCCCACGGACCCGACGGTACCGAGCGCACGCATCGGGCTCTGGGGTTCAGCCATTCGGGAACAAGTCTATTATTTTCAACCGTTTTCGGCCACGTCCGTCCCTTGATCCGCCCCGTACGCTGTGCCTATACTGAGCCCATCGTCATGCCGACGTCCCCGTCACGCCGCTTTCTCCTCACCGTGATCCTTGCCGGCGCGGCGGCATCGGGCCTGGCGCGCCCGGTCTTCACGCAGGCCCAGGCGGATTCACGCGAACGCACGCTCTTCCTGAGCGCTGTCGACAAGAGTGGCGAACCGATCGACGACCTCCGCATCTCGGACGTCATCGTCCGCGAAGATGGCGCGCGACGCGAAATCCTGCGGCTCTCACGCGCAATTGAACCGATCGACATCGCGCTGCTCCTCGACAACAGCGCGGCTGCGGAAGCCGCGGTCGTCCCGATGCGCAGCGCGCTTCGGGCGTTCGTGACGGCGATGGCCGAGGGCAACCAGATTGCGGTCATCTCGCTCGCGGATCGCCCGACGGTTGTCGTCGAATACACCTCCGACCTGAAGCAACTGGAAGACGGTGTCGGCGGGCTGTTCGCGATGTCCGGCAGCGGCATGACGCTGCTCGACGCCGTCACCGAGACCGTGAGCGGCCTGGCGCGTCGCAACGCGCCGCGCGCGATGGTTGTCTCCGTCATCAACGACGGCCCCGAGTACAGCACGCGCCAGTACCGGCAGGTCATCGACGCCATGAAGACCGCCCATGCACAGCTGCACGCGGTCACTGTCGGCACCTTCTCTGTTTCCAACCAAGGCGAAGCGCGCGAGCGGGCATTCGTGCTGGACCTCGGAACAAAGGAATCCGGTGGCCAGCGGATGACGCTGCTGAGCCCCATGGGTCTCGACAAGGCACTCGGCAAACTCGCCCGGGAACTATCAACCCAGTACAAGGTCGTCTACGGGCGGCCCCAATCGCTCGTTCCACCAGACAAGCTCGAGATTGAATCGGGACGGCGCGGCGTGACCCTGAGGGGTACACCAATGCGCGGACAGGCAGGAGCCTGACGTGAGGCGCCTCTTGATCGCGGTCTGTGGACTGGTCGCGCTGCTGGGCGGCTTCGTCTCGGCGCGGCAGGCCCCTGCGTTCCGCGCCGTCGTCGACATCGTGTCGCTGAATGTCACGGTGATGGACCCGCAGAACCACTACAGCACCGAGCTCGGGGAGAACGACTTCGCCGTGTATGAAGACGGCGTCAAGCAGGACCTCACCTTCTTCAACCGGCGGCAGCAGCCGATCGCGCTCTCACTGCTCCTCGACAGCAGCGCGAGCATGGATGACAAGATCGCCACGCTGCAAACTGCCGCGGTCAATTTCGTGCATCGATTGAAGCCGGCGGACCTCGCCCAGATCATCGATTTCGATAGCCGCGTGGAGGTGCGCCAGGGGTTCACGAGCACCCAGGGCGATCTCGAGGCGGCGATCGCCAAGACTTCCGCGGGCGGGTCAACCTCGCTCAACAACGCCATCTACATCGCGTTGAAGGAACTGAAGAAGGTGAAGCCGACGGCCGAGGACGATGTCCGGCGGCAGGCCATCATCCTGTTCTCAGATGGCGAAGACACGTCGAGCCTGGTGTCCTTCGATGAGGTGCTCGATCTGGCGAAGCGGTCAGAGACCTCGATCTACACCATCGCCCTGCGCGGCACCGACTCCCAGAGCAAGGGATTCCGTGAGGCCGAGTTCGTGCTGCGTCAGCTCGCGCAGGAAACCGGTGGCCGGTCGTTCTTCCCCACCAAGGTTGAAGACCTCAACGGTATCTACGGGCAGATCGCGGACGAGCTCGCCAGCCAGTACACCCTCGGCTACACCTCGAAGAATCAGCGGCGTGACGGCTCCTGGCGGAACCTCGTCGTGCAGGTATTCAAACCGAATCTCACTCCCCGCACCAAGCGGGGCTATTACGCGCCCGCACGGTGAATATTCTTCCTTTCCTCCTCTACGCTGCGGCAGCCATCGCCTACGCGCTGCACTTCGGTCGCCGCGATCCGGCCATGGGACGCGCCGCGACGTCGCTCCTGCTCTTCGCGGCGCTCACCCATACGTTCGTGATCGGCATGCAGACGATGGAGGTGCGAAGCGGCCCGTTCGCCAATCCCTCGCGCGCGATCTCAACGTTCGTCTGGCTGCTGACGCTGTCCTATCTGTATCTCGAGTTGACCACCGACGAGCGCGCCATGGGTGTCTTCATCCTGCCGATTGTCGTGGCCCTGCAGCTGATCCCCGTGCTCTACCCGGGAGTTGAGCACGAGGACCCGGTGCTCAACAGCCCATTGTTCTGGGTCCACGTGTCGTCGCTGCTGTTTGCCTATGCGAGCTTCGCCCTCGCTGGAGTGCTTGGCCTGACCTACGTGCTGCAGTTCAAGGAGATCAAGAAGAAACACCTGGGATACTTCTACACGCGGCTGCCCTCCCTTCAGACGCTCGACGTCATGAATGCGCGGGCGGTCACGGTCGGATGGATCTTCCTCACCGTGGGCGTTGTGGTCGGGGCCTTCTGGACCGGACAGGCGCGCGAGATGGCGCCGCAGAATCCGAACCTGCAGGCGATGGTGCTCGTTGATCCGAAGATTCTTATCGCCCTGCTGACGTGGGTGGTCTATTCGTTTGCCGTGCTCTCGCGGCGGAC
>CANJYC010000315.1 GCA_947478985.1 Acidobacteriota bacterium
GCGAATGACGATTGTCTGTGACGGGTGCAGGTGTGGCCGCAGCTGCTTGAAGAGATCCAGGAGAGCCCGGAGTTTAGGATTCAGGTACTCGTCAACTGGAGTGCCAATAGCGACGATCACATGCTTCGCCCGCGAGATATCACGCGGATCGGCCGTGAACATGAGGCGCCCCTGCCGTAGCGCATCGGCCAACAGGGGCTCGGCGCCGTACTCGATGAACGGCATCACGCCGCTCTTGATTATCTCCATCACCGAGGTGTTCTGGTCGAGGATGATGACCCTCTGTCCTGCCGCCGCAAATGCCAGAGCCAATGGCAGCCCGACGTGCCCAGCCCCCCCTACTACACAGATGTCCTGATCCTGCTCTGCCATCACACCGAATCCTGCCTTCCGTAGCTCATGCCGCGCTCAACCTGGCCTTGCTCACCGCCAGAAACAGTACTGCCAGATTTAGGGCGTGATCGATCCGGCCATCGAGCGCCATCGCCAGTAGTTCCTGCTCGGGCACCTCAATGCATGTCAATCCCTGTTCAGCAGGCACCGGGGCCACAGCCGGCGTGACATCTGGTGCGAAATAGCACCACATCCGATTGACCAGCCGACCAACATCAGGGACCAGCACGCCGAGTAATTCGATGGATCCGGCCTCCATGCCGGTCTCCTCTAAGAGTTCGCGTCGAGCAGCCTGCTCGGGTGATTCGCCCGCGTCGACATGGCCGCTGGGCAACTCCAGAGTTTCGCGACCGACCACCGGACGGTGCTGTCGCACGAGCATGACGCCGCCCGCAGCAGTGCGAGCCACAACAGCTACATAGTCGGGAACATCGAGCATGTAGTACGGCTCGCCGTCGGGAAGTGCCTCCGTCAGTAGCCGGCACCATGGAGTTTCGAAGACGACGGACCGTGTCACTGGGGCTGCAGGACTCCCATGGGCCCTCGCACTGTCTCGGCCATTTCATGGCGACGCACATCATGGGCGGTGATCACGCGCACGATCCAGACGACAAGCACCACCAGCGAAAGGTCCCAGCCCAACATGGCATAACGGTAATTGGTGTCAAAGATGAAAAGCATCGGCACGTGGGCCATCACCGTAGCCACCGCGACCAGCGCCAGATCACGATCGCCCCGTCTCCCGAGCGTCATCAGCCAGGTTGCCGCCAGCCATCCACTGAGCAGGAGCCCGAACACCTTCGCGCCGTGCAGCGCCCATGCAAGGGGCAGCAGGGTGTCCCTGTAGATCTCAAGGAAGCCTGGTCCTCCAAGCCATCCCTTCAACTGCATTGAAGTGGCAGTAACAGCCGCGGTGTCGAAATGCCCCAGAACGGCATCGACTATGGCAGTGACGTAATCGCGTGGTCCCAGTGGAACGGATAGCGTCGCCCCTGACTTTGAAATGAGGAAGAACTCCCTTCCATAAAACCAATTATGGAACGGCATCCAGAGCGCGAGCCCGAGGCCACACGCCAGTGCCGCGAGCGCGCGCCAGTCTCGGCATCGACATGCGCCAAGCGCGTACACAGCACCCAGCCCGACAACCGCCAGCGAGAAATTGGGGCGGAGGAACATCGACACAGCCAGCAGCGCCCCTGACGTCCAGAGGCGCGGCAGATTCCGGCTTGCACCGGTGACACCCGGAGGCATTCCTAGTAGCAGCGCCAGGCCAAGCAGAAAGAACATTTCGCCCGGCGCCTCGGCATAACCGGACCGGGCATTGTCCACGAACTGAAAGAATGAGAAGTTGCCGACCGGCATGAACACGAACACAGCTGTGGCAACCAAGGCCAGCCTGGCGCCGAGCAGGTGCCGCATCAGCAGGAACACAACAAGTGGAACACAGGCCAGGAGCAATGCGTAGAGGTGGTTGGTGTCGCCGAAGACCAGCTTCTCCACCATCCTGAAGTAACGCATCCCCGGCGTGAACCAATAGACCACCTCGCCTCCTTTGAGCGCCTCGACGACGTTCCCGTGTCCGGCGAGCAGCGCCATCATGCGTCCCCAGCCTTCGTGCTGCAGCCCATCTCCGCCTCCGCCGTGCGGTGGATAGCCATGGCCGAGAAATGGTGCCCCGCGCCTCAGCACGATCCACATCATGACGGCGTACGAAAGCGCGGCGATTGACACCGCCCTCAGATAACCAGGCCATCTCGGCCGCACGGTCAGGGCAAGCACGCCAAGGCTGCCGATGAGGGTCAGTAATGTCTTCAACCAGCCTGCAAGCCTGAGCGTCGGCGATGGCCACAGCTCGAAATACGGTCGAAACTCGAAGTTCCCGTGTGAATCTCGCTGAGGAAAGAATGCGGCATACACGCGCCGGCCGACGTCCTCCGGACGAATGATCCTGGAGCTGACACTTTTATGAAGGACTTCCTCGAAGCCGTCGCCGCGTTCCCAGAACACCTGCCCGTTCCATGCGAACGCGCTCCCGACACTCGCTGACGTCATCTCGTACATCACGTAGAAAGGCAAGGCCGGGCGCGTAAGCTGACCGCTCCAGAAGTTGAACTGCGTGTCATTGGCGAAGCCACCTCGAAACTCCGCGAGGGAATGGAACCCGATCGCGTCGACTTGTCTTGTGAACTTCGGCTTCTGCCAGATGGCGTCGGAGGACGCACTGAAGAGCGTTTTCGGCACCGTTTCGAAGGAACGCCACGAGAACAGTGGATAGGGCTCGGTCTCGGCCGGATAGATCGCGTCGAACTGCGCCTTCCAATTACGAAAAATGCTCGGGGGGATGCCCTTCTCCAGCGGTTCGTTCGCCCGCATCACAAGAAAGGCGTTGTGGGCCTCTGCAATATCGGCGTGCGGCAATACGGCCTTGAGACCGACAACAACAAGGACTAGCAACGCCGCTGCGCCGAATCGCTTTGGTTCTGGCCGCCCAGCGCCAAAGATCAGCGTCAACAGTGCAAGACCAAACAGCAACGCTTCCCAGGTTTCCAGAAGTGGCGCGCCAACAGCCACTAGTACAAGTACGGCCGCGCACACCCGCCGTGCTGTGAAGCTTCGGACGTCCTCGTGCTGCGGCGAAAGGTCTGGAATAAAGGACGCCAGATGGTCAAACAGGTCGCGATCATCTAGGGCCTCTGGCCCCCGAAGCGCAGCGAACCGCCTGTGCTCTATTGCAACACCGAAC
>CANJYC010000316.1 GCA_947478985.1 Acidobacteriota bacterium
ACATCGAATCGCTGACGCTCGAGAACGGCGAGATGCCCCTGCCCGCCGTGGTGCTCGTGGTGTCGGGTGGGCACACGAGCCTGTACCGCATTCAGGTGCCAGGACAGTATGAACTCCTGGGGCGCACGCGCGACGACGCCGCGGGCGAGGCGTACGACAAGGTCGCCAAGCTCCTCGGCCTGGGCTACCCCGGGGGGCCGGTCATCGATCGCCTCGCGCGTGGCGGCAACGATCGCGCGGTGGCGTTGCCGAAGACACGCCTGACGCACGCCGATCGCAACGCGCCGCACCTGTCCGGGCGCCGGGATTTCAGTTTCAGCGGACTGAAGACGGCTGTGCTGCGTCACGTGACACAGTCCCCGCCGCGGTCGGAGCAGGAGGTGGCCGATCTGTGTGCCAGCTTCCAGCGTGTGGTCGTCGAAACGCTCATCGATGGGCTGTTCGACGCCGCGCGCGAGCATGGGGCCCGCAGTGTCGGCATCGCCGGCGGCGTGTCGGCCAACAGTCGGCTGCGCGCTGACGCGGCCGCGCGTGGGCAGGTTCGCGAGCTCCCGGTCTTCGTGCCAGGCCTCGCGCTGTCAACCGACAACGCCGCGATGATTGCGGCTGCCGGCCTGCGGCGGTTCCGCGCCGGGGTCAGCGCCGGATGGGACCTCAACGCAGACGCGTCGCTGGTGCTATGAAGACGACCACGGAATATCTCTGGTTCACCACGAAGACGCGCCAGGAATTCATCCGCATCACGGATGAGGTGGCGGCCGTGGTCAGGAAGAGCGGCGTCACCGAGGGCATGGTGCTCGTCTCCGCGATGCACATCACTGCTGCGGTGTATGTGAATGACTGGGAGGATGGGCTCATTGATGACTTCCAGACGTGGCTCGAGAAGCTCGCGCCGTCGGGGCTCGACTACGCGCATCACCGGACGGGCGAGGACAATGCCGACGCGCACCTGAAGCGCACGCTCATGGGACATCAGGTGCTCCTGCCCATCACCGCGGGAAAGCTCGACCTCGGGCCGTGGGAACAGGTGTTCTACGCGGAGTTCGACGGACAGCGCCGGAAGCGCGTCGTCATCAAGGTCATGGGCGAGTGAGCGACACCCGCCAGTATCCCGCGCGCCCCATCGTCGGTGTCGGCGCCGTCATCGTGCAGGACGGCCAGGTCGTGCTCATCCGCCGCCGCTACGAGCCGCGAAAAGGGCAATGGACGCTGCCTGGCGGTGGAGTCGAGGTGGGGGAGTCGCTTGAGGCCGCGGTCGCCCGCGAGATGCTGGAAGAGACCGGGCTGCAGGTCGAGGTCGGACCGGTCATCGAAGTGTTCGACCGCATCACACGGGATGAGGACCAGCGGGTCCGGTACCACTACGTGCTCGTGGACTACCTCTGTTGGCCGATTGCCGGCGAGCTGTGCGCGGGATCCGATGTGGATGCCGCCGTGCTGGTCGCGCCATCGGCGCTTGCGCCCTACGCGCTCACCGAGAAGGCCACCGCAGTGATCGAGCGGGCGCTGGTCCTCCACAGGCAGCGCGGTGCGGCGGCTTCGGCCGATCCCCTCCGGTAAACGCCGAACGGCCCGACGGCGTAAGTCGTCGTAACAGGGAATGCCCGAACTCGTATTCTTCTACGGCACGCTGATGACGCCCTTGCGCAAGGCAGGGCGCCTTCGCATCGATGAGCATCTGACGCTCGTGGGGCGCGGCAGCATGGCTGCGGCGCTGTTCGATGTGGGCATCTATCCCGCGGCAGTCCCGGCTACCGAAGGAAAAGTCTGGGGCGAGGTCTACGAGGTGAGCCACCCATTCGTGGTGCTCCGGGCTCTCGACGAGCTCGAGGGGTCCAGGCCGGAAGAGCCGGAAACGAGCCTCTACAATCGCAAGCTGACCCCGGTCACGCTCGACGACGGGCGTCTCGTACTCGCCTGGGCCTACTTCTATAACGCGCCTCTCGGCCGCGCCGAGCGCATTGAGTCGGGCGACTACCTGGAACACCTCAAGGTCCGCTGACCCATGCCCGGGGCCGTCCCTACACGCCGCTGCGATTGGATTTGACCGATTCGAGATACGTCGTCAGGGCCGCGAGGACGCGCTCCGACGGCTCGACGAACTCCAGCCCCGTCCGATAGGTCACCAGATCCTGATCGACGTCGCTGATGCGGGAGTGGACCACGCGTCCCTTGATGACGATTGAGATGCTGCCGAGCGCCAGGCGGAGGTCGTGCAGCGAGTTGAGGTGCAGCGGAAAGCTGGTGTCGACGCTGGCGCCCCCTGTGCCGATCTCCCGGATGATCATCGGCGCGAAGACCATGACCTCTCCCGGAAGCTCACCGAGGACGGGGACGCGTTCGCCATCCCGCTGTTCATCGCGCATTGCGCGGGATTGTAGCCCGCGGGCTTCCATGGGCGCGACCTAATTCATCCGCAGCGAGGGACGGGACGCCGGGAAATGGTTGTCGTCGTCCTCCACGGGCGGCGAGATTTCCATATCGAAGTCCTCGTACTCGCTCTCCGTGGTGTAGGTGAGCACGGGAATGTCGCGCGTCTCGGGATCAAGTGTGAGCATGGTCAGCAACTGGAATCCATCGAGCTGCTCGATGCGTGCGCAGAGGACGACCAGGTCGGGTACGACCTCCCGGATCCGTGAATACGCATGTTCGCCGGACTCGACAAAGACCATGTCGTAACGGCCCGCCCGAAGCATGGTGTCGAGCATGTCGAGCACCTCGGTATTACCGTTGACCACGACGACCTTCTGAACCGGTCCTCCGGTCGCTCGGTGCATGTCCATGCTTCTGGTCTCCTTCCCACACGTCATCGATACAGGATTCGTGCCATGCGGGAATCGGTGAGAACGCGGGGAAAGGTGCCTGGGCGCCGCGTGACACAGGCCGCGATGGCCGCTTTCACGGACACGCATGCCGGCCGGCAGACGCGCGGTGATGAGCTGTCTGGGGAACATGGTGCAAGCGACGAGGTCGCATACCTCGCAGGCAACAGCACACGCATCCGGCATGATAGAGTCGCCGCAGGCAAGGGTCAGTCATGAAAGCCTTTTGTCGAACTATCCTCACGCTTGGCATCCTTGCAGGCGTCGTCTTCGCACAGGCGCCGTCACGGCCTGCTCCTG
>CANJYC010000317.1 GCA_947478985.1 Acidobacteriota bacterium
GCGAATCCGGGCTGCTGACCGTCTGCGCGACGGCCGCCGCGATGCCGCACAACAGATAAAACAACAGGAACCGTCCGTGCCCCATGCGGTCCTCGACGTTGTCGCCGAAGATCCAGAGGTAGAGCATGTTGCCGCCGAAGTGGAGCAGGCCACCGTGCAGGAACATTGAGGTCAGCGCGGTCAGCCCTGAGAACTCCGCAGGGATCAGCGCGAAGGTGCGAATGAACCCGTCCACGGCGGCGCCGAGCGACAGCTGATAGGCGAACACCAGGGCGTTGAGCGCGATCAGCGTGACGGTGATGAATGGTGTCGTCCGCGACGGGATGACATCACGAAGTGGGATCATCGCACCTAGGGTACATTACGAATCACGATGACCTGCAAGCACTGCCAGACCGAGATCGCCGACAAGGCCTTGATTTGCTATCGCTGCGGCCACGCCACGACCGAGCCGCGCATTGCCCCGCCATCCAACGCCCCGCTGTTCGAGCGGCCGCGGCATTCGCGGAGGCGCATGGTTGCGCTGGTGATTCTGGTGGTGTTCGTGCTGCTGGTGACCCGGTTTCTCCGGCTCCTTATTCCGTTGTTCCAGCGGTAGCGGTATCGCCGCCAGCCCGATCAAGGCACCCATCCCCTCGTGAGACCGGGCGAGAGCTATCGCGGCTTGTCGCCGCGCGCGATGACGAACTCGCCGGGAACGCGGTAGCCGGCATCCACACGATAGGCGTCGATCGAGGCGAGGTACTCGGCACGGGCCGACTCGCGCGTGGCCTCATCGAACCTCGAGTAGGCCATCGCGACGGGACCGCCCGCGAACGCCGCATCCGCGGCCTCGTCCCCAGACTCGTACACCAGCGTGGTTGAGATGCGTTCGACAGTGATGTGTCCGAACCCGGCGGCTCCAAGCGCCTGGGCCAGCGTGTCACCGGTCCCCAGGTGGAAGAACATGGGGCACACCTCCGACGCCACGCGCTTCTCGACGATGGGGAAGATGTCGGCCCATCCGCAGCCGCGTCGTGCGCCCCAGACGGCTGCGACGAGTCGCCCTCCTGCCGCGAGTACGCGTTGCGATTCACCGAGCGCCTTGGCGACGTCGGGCACGTACATGAGACCGAGAGCGCAAAGCACCACGTCGAATGCATCGGCCGCTTCATCGATCGACTCGGCGTCCATGCGACGGCACAGGACCTGGCTGAGCCTGCGGTGTGCGGCCTCGGCCGCGGTGCGCTCCACCATGCGCTCGGAGATGTCGGTGGCGACGATGTGGCCGTTGGGTCCCACCGCTTCGGCGGCAGGCCACGTGACGAGGCCCGTACCGCAGGCAATCTCGAGGACGCGCTCGCCGGGCTGAAGCGCGGCAAGCACCAGCAGCCGGTCCTGCGCGGGGGCGAGCTGGGCCGCCCACAGACGCTCGTAGAGATCGGCGGCCCGGTCCCAGCCGTACCGCTGAATTCGCCGCTGGAGTGCGCCGTCCATCTGCTACTCGATGGGCGCGGTGGAGGTGATGTGCAGCTCGCGTACGAGCGGCACCGGGTTCGCCAGGTTGTCCCGCCACGAACTGCAGCGGTCGGCCGTGTCGATCCAGTGCCGGACCTCGTCCTCGCTGGCGGGGCTCGACACGCGGATGACGTAGCGGATTTCGCTGTGGCCCGGGCGCACGGCATCACTCACGCCCAGTTCGCCGCGCACGTCATAGTCCGCCTGTACGTCGATCTCGAGGCTCGTGATGGGTACGCCGAGCCGTGCGGCCCACATCGCGTATCCGATGGCCAGGCACGATCCGAACGCGGCTCGACCGAGCACACCAGGATTTGGAGCCGACCCGTCCCCGCCGTACTTCCCGGTCATGCCGGCCGAGAGCGTCCAGGGGCCCTCGGTGATCTCGCAGGAGAGGCTCTCGCCAAGACGCACACGCGTCACCGCCGTGCCTTGCCCAACCGATGGGCGGAGGGTGACGGCCTTCACATTTCGTTCGATTGCGGTACGGATATCAGCGGGTTCGGTCATGCGAACTCCGGCGCGTCCGGGCTACGGCGTGCAGCGATCGGACAGGCTCTGTACGGTCGTGAGGTTGAGACGATCGCCGGCCGGGTTCCTCATCAGGATGCCCTTCGCCTGGACCTTATGGCCCTTGAGCGCAAGGTGCTGCGCCTGCACGGTCGGCAGCTGAAACGTCTGCGTGCCCAGGGGGAGTTCGCCGATCTCCTCGAGGACCGCGGCCGTTGAGTTGCCGGGTTCCCGTGTGCGCAAGGGGTTCGTGCTGTTCGTCAGGGCCCATGCACCGTCGGCACTCTGCATCAGGCATCCCATCACCTGGACCAGCGAGAAGTTCGGAACCGCGCCGACAGCTCCACCCTGTTCGACGACCTTGATGGCGCTCAGCCGGCTGGATTCGGCGGTGAGTGGTTCCGCTCCCGCCGGAAGGCCGGCGGACTCGAGCATGTAGCTGAGCACGTCCAGGTACGACTCTTCGGGCATCGTGCCCGGCGCATCATCGGGCATCGTCCGGCGAATCTTCGTGAAGGGGACGTCGAGTCCGTCATCGAACCAGCGGCGAATGAAAGAGTTGCCGACAATGGCGGGAGCTTCACCGGTGCCATGACATTCGGCGCAGACGCGCCGATAGATGTCGCGGCCCTTCGCCGCCTGTTCCGCAGTGTAGACACCGTCCCAGACCGATGTGGGGCCAGTGGCACCGCGCTCGCGTGCTTCTTCCTGTGCTTCTCTTTCCTGGGCCGATGCCTGCGCCGTCCGGTCGGCGGGTCGCGTCACGGTGATGGCAGGGGACTGCGCTGGTGTGCGAGCCGCTGCACACGCGGTCAGCCCGGCGAACAGGGCGATGGTCAACATCGTGGCGAGGCCGGCGGTGCGATCGGTGTTGTGCGCCATCCTGATTCTCCGTGTCGTGCTCGCCCGGAACGCGTGGATCAGTGGGTCAGAAGCCGATGCGGCGGACCGGCGCAGCGAGACGCTTTTCGATAGCCGGGAGCGCGTCGAGCACGACCTCGCCCACAGTCTGCAGACTGCCGGCGCTCACGTGATCGAGGTCGTCCTGCGCGGTGTGCCATGCCGGGTATTCGAGATCGATGATGTCGACGGACGGGA
>CANJYC010000318.1 GCA_947478985.1 Acidobacteriota bacterium
AGCGAGATGTCCAGCAGGTGACCGATGCGGCTCGGCAGCCCCTTGAAGAACCACACGTGGCTGACCGGCGTGGCCAGCGTGATGTGGCCGAGGCGTTCGCGCCGGACTTTGGCCTGCGTCACTTCGACGCCGCACTTGTCGCAGATCACGCCGCGGTGCTTCATGCGCTTGTACTTGCCGCAGAGGCACTCCCAGTCGGTGATCGGCCCGAAGATCTTGGCGCAGAACAACCCGTCGCGTTCGGGCTTGAACGTGCGGTAGTTGATCGTTTCCGGCTTGGTCACCTCGCCGAACGACCACGACAGGATCTTCTCCGGTGAGGCGAGCGAGATGCGGATCGCGTCGAAGTCGGCGCGGAGCGCGGTCTTGTTATCGTGGAAACTAGGTCTCATTTACACCTGCTCCAATACCGGTTCGCCGTCGGTGGCGGGCAGCGCCTCGACAGGCTTCTTCTTGGTGGTGATCAGTTCGACGTCCAGGCAGAGCGACTGCAGCTCGCGGATCAGAACGTTGAACGACTCCGGCAATCCCGGCGTGAACGACGCGTCACCCTTGACGATCGCTTCGTAGATCTTCGCGCGACCGGTGACATCGTCGGACTTCGCCGTCAGCAGTTCCTGGAGGATGTGTGCTGCGCCGTAGGCTTCGAGCGCCCACACCTCCATCTCTCCGAAGCGCTGGCCGCCGAACTGCGCCTTACCACCCAGCGGCTGCTGCGTGATGAGGGAGTACGGTCCGATGGACCGCGCATGGATCTTGTCGTCGACCAGGTGCGACAGCTTGAGCATGTAGATGTAGCCCACCGTCGTGTCCTGCTCGAACTGCATGCCGGTCATACCGTCATGCAGCTGCGTCTTGCCGCCCTTCGGCAGCCCCGCCTGCTCGAGCCAGTTCTTGATCTCGTGCTCGGTCGCGCCGTCGAACACCGGCGTGGCGAAGTAGAGCCCCAGCGCGTGCGCTGCCCACCCGAGGTGGGTCTCGAGAATCTGACCGACGTTCATGCGCGACGGCACGCCGAGCGGATTCAGCACGATCTCCACCGGTGTTCCGTCCGGCAGATACGGCATGTCCTCTTCCGGCAGAATCCGCGCGATCACGCCCTTGTTACCGTGGCGACCGGCCATCTTGTCGCCGACGGAGAGCTTGCGCTTCATCGCGACGTAGATCTTGACCAGCTTGATGACGCCCGGGGGCAGTTCGTCCCCGCGGCGGATCTTCTCCTTCTTCTCTTCGAACAGCTGGCGGATGACTTCCACCTGCCGCTCGGTGCGCTCCTCGAGCAGCCGCAGGTCACCCTCGAGACGCGGATCCTCGCTCGCGATCTTGAGGCGGACCATCAGCGTGTACGGAATGCTCGCCAGCACCTCCGGGGTCAGCTGCGTCCCCTTCCTCAGGAGCCGCTCGCGCCCGTATTCGTCGAAGGCGTCAGCTCGCAGTGACTGGCCCTGCAGCATCTGGATGACGCGCTTCTTGACCTCGTCGTGCAGGATGCGGATCTCGTCCTGAAGGTTCCGCTCCATCATGTCGAGCTCTTCCTGCTCGATCGCCTTGGCGCGGTCGTCCTTTTCAATGCCCTTGCGCGAGAAGATCTTCACGCCGACCGTGATCCCCTCAATGCCGGGCGGGCAGATGAGCGAGGCATCGCGGACGTCGCCGGCCTTCTCGCCGAAGATGGCGCGCAGGAGCTTCTCTTCCGGCGTCAGCTGCGTTTCCCCCTTCGGGGTCACCTTGCCGACGAGGATATCGCCTGGCTTGACGTACGCGCCGATGCGGATGATGCCGCTGTCATCGAGATCCCGCAGATAGGTTTCCGAGACGTTCGGAATATCGCGGGTGATTTCCTCGGGGCCGAGCTTCGTGTCGCGCGCCTCGATTTCGAACTCCTCGATGTGGATGGAGGTGTAGTAGTCCTCCTTCACCATCTTCTCGGAGACCAGGATCGCGTCCTCGAAGTTATAGCCGCGCCACGGCATGAAGGCGACCAGCACGTTTCGGCCGAGCGCCAGCTCACCGAGCTCGGTGCACGGCCCGTCGGCCAGCACCTGACCCTTCACCACCTTCTGTCCGACGCGGACGATCGGCTTCTGATTGATGCAGGTGTTCTGATTCGATCGCTTGAACTTGGTCAACGGGTAGATGTCGGCACCCATCTCCTTGTTCATGTCGTCGGCGTCGCCAGGACCTTCCACGCGGACCACGATGCGCTGGCTGTCGACGAAGTCGACCGTGCCGGAGCGGCGCGTGACCACGACCGCGCCCGAGTCGCGCGCGGTGATGTATTCCATCCCGGTGCCCACATACGGGCTGCGCGCCCGCAGCAGCGGCACCGCCTGGCGCTGCATGTTCGAGCCCATCAGGGCGCGGTTTGCGTCGTCGTTCTCGAGGAACGGGACGAGCGACGCGGCGACAGACACGAGCTGCTTCGGCGACACGTCGATGAACTGCACCTCGTTACGCGGCGACAGAATGAAGTCGCCGGCGCGGCGGGCGTTGACGCGGTCCTGGATGAAGCGGCCATTGTCGTCAAGCGGCGCGTTTGCCTGCGCGACGATGTACTGGTCCTCTTCCCACGCGGACAGGTAGTAGGAGTGCGGCTCGAACTCGACGCCCTTCTTCTTCGAGCGACCGTCGGCCCCGACAAGTTCCTCGGACTCCACGACGTCGCCGACCTTGTATTTGGCGTTGCCACCGGCATTGGTGACGATCACGTAGTCGACAACGCGGCCTTCGCGCACCTTGCGGTACGGCGATTCGATGAAGCCGAACTCGTTGATCCGCGCGTAGCACGAGAGGGACGAGATGAGACCGATGTTCGGTCCTTCCGGCGTCTCAATCGGGCAGATGCGACCGTAGTGCGTGGGATGCACGTCGCGGACCTCGAAGCCCGCGCGCTCCCGTGACAGACCGCCCGGCCCGAGGGCGGAGAGACGCCGCTTGTGCGTAATCTCCGAGAGCGGGTTCGTCTGGTCCATGAACTGCGAGAGCTGCGACGACCCGAAGAATTCGCGAATCGCGGCCATGACCGGCTTCGCGTTAATCAGGTCGTGCGGCATCGCCGTCGCCATTTCCTGGTACACCGACATCTTTTCC
>CANJYC010000319.1 GCA_947478985.1 Acidobacteriota bacterium
CAGCCCGACGCCGGCACGCTGCGCATCGGCGAGACGGTGCAGCTTGGCTACGTCGACCAGAGCCGCGATGCGCTCGGTCCGGACAAGAGCGTGTTCGAGGAGATCACCGGCGGGCAGGACGAGCTCATCGTGGGCAAACGCCCCGTGGCCTCGCGGGCCTACGTGTCCTGGTTCAACTTCAAGGGCGCGCAGCAGCAACGCAAGGTGGGGACGCTCTCCGGTGGTGAGCGCAACCGCGTGCATCTCGCCAAGCTGCTGCAGAAGGGCTCCAATCTGCTGCTGCTCGACGAGCCGACTAATGACCTCGACGTCGACACGCTGCGCGCACTCGAGGAAGCGCTGCTCAACTACGCCGGCTGCGCCGTGGTCATCAGCCACGACCGCTGGTTCCTCGATCGGATCGCGACGCACATGCTCGCCTTCGAGGGAGATTCCCGGGTCGTCTGGTTCGAGGGGAACTATCAGGACTACGAGGCCGATCGCCACCGCCGACTTGGGGCCGAGGCGGACACCCCGCACCGCATCAAGTACCGCAAGCTCACGCGGTAGCGCCGTGTCGTTTCCAGATCTCCGAACGTTCCTCGACGACCTGCGCCGTGACAACGACGTGGTCACGGTGGAGGCGCCGGTCGACGCGAACCTGGAAGTCGCCGAGATTCACCGCCGTGTCATTGCCGCCGGCGGTCCGGCCCTGCAGTTCACCAACGTCGTCAACTCCGACTTCCGCCTGGTCATCAACCTGTTCGGCACGGCCCGTCGCGCGGAGCGCGCGTTCGGCGAGCGGCCCCTGCGGCTGGTGCGCCGGCTGGTCGAACTGGCCGAGACCATCCTGCCACCAACACCGGCGGCGCTCTGGGGCGCGCGTGACATCGCCGGCGACCTGCTGAAGGTGGGCACGCGCCGTGTGGCAAAGGGCCCGGTCGTCGAGCAGGTGACGACCAACGTCCGGCTGGATCGACTGCCGGCGCTGACCTGCTGGCCGGAGGACGGCGGTCCATTCGTCACGCTGCCGCTCGTCTACACCACGCATCCCGACAAGCGCGGGCACAACCTCGGCATGTACCGCATGCACGTGCACGGCCCGCGCACGACGGGCATGCACTGGCAGATCGGCAAGGGCGGCGGCTACCACTACGGCATCGCCGAGGCGCGCGGAGCGCGGCTGCCGGTCACGGTCTTCCTCGGCGGTCCTCCGGCGCTGATCCTGTCCGCGATTGCACCGCTACCGGAGAACATCCCCGAGCTGTTGCTGGCCTCGCTCATCGCCGGCGAGCGGCTGCCGCAGGTGCACGGGCAGGGGGCGCACCCGCTCATCGCCACCGCGGAGTTCGCGCTCATGGGCGAGGTGCTCCCCGGCGTTCGGCGTCCCGAGGGGCCGTTTGGCGATCACTACGGCTACTACTCGCTGCAGCACGACTACCCGGTATTTGACGTGCAGCGGATCGCGCACCGGTCCGACGCCATCTTCCCGGCAACCGTGGTGGGGAAGCCCCGGCAGGAGGACTTCTTCATCGGCGACCTGCTGCAGGAACTGCTGTCGCCGCTGTTTCCACTTGTGATGCCGGCCGTGGAGCGCCTCTGGTCGTATGGCGAGACCGGGTACCACTCGCTCGCGACCGCGGTCGTCAAGCAGCGCTACAAGCGCGAGGCGATGGCGAGCGCTTTCCGCATCCTTGGCGAAGGGCAGTTGTCGCTGACCAAGTTCCTGCTCGTCACCGACCGCCACGTCGACGTGAAGGACTTCACGGCAACGCTTGAACACATCCTCGCGCGGACGCAGCCGGAAACCGACCTGTACGTGTTCTCCAATCTGTCCATGGATACGCTCGACTACACCGGGCCGACCGTCAACGAGGGCTCAAAAGGCGTCTGGCTCGGCCTGGGCGATCCGGTCCGCACGCTGCCGCGTCAGTTCAGCGCGGCCACGGTGCCGCAGGGTGTCACCGATGTCCGGGTGTTCTGCGGCGGGTGCCTGGTGGTGGGCGCGCCCGCGTACGCGGCGGAGCCGGGCGCCGCGGCACGGCTGGCCGGTGAACCGGTCTTTGCCGACTGGCCCCTGGTGGTCGTCACCGACGAGCCGGCGCGCGCGGCGGCAAGCGCGATGAACTTTCTCTGGACCACGTTCACGCGCTTCGAGCCAGCCGCCGACATCCACGCGGCCGAGCGGCGCATCGTCCGCAACCACGTGTCCTACCGGGGACCGATCGTCATCGACGCGCGTCTCAAGCCAGGGTTCCCGAAAGAGCTGACGTGCCGCGAGGACACCGCGGCGCTCGTGACACGGCGCTGGAAGGAATACTTCCCGTCCGGGAAGGTGGAGATGGGGGATTCAGACCGAGGACATCTGGACTGAGCCCAGATGTGCCGCCCGGACCGGGGGCTAATTCAGGGAATTGGGAACAGCCAGCGTGAACGGCTGGATCTGTGCGTCGAACTTCTCGCCACCGACGGTGACCATCTGGTAGCTGCCGTGCATGGAACCGACCGCGGTCTTCAGCGGACAGAAGCTGTCGTATTCGAAGGCGGCGCCAGGGGTGAGCACGGGCTGCTCGCCGACGACACCAGGGCCTTTCACCCGTTCAACCTCACCATCGGCGTTGGTGATGATCCACTCACGGGAGACCAGTTGCGCTGTCTCGTCGCCGACGTTCGAGATGTGCACGTGATAGGTGAAGAGGAACGTAGCTTCCTTGGGCGAGCTGCGATCGGGCAGATAGCGACTCGTCACCTGAATGCGGATACCGCGTGTGGTGGTGTCTGAGCCGAGGCGACCGCTGCGTCCCTCAGACTGGGAGCCCGCCGCCGACGTTGCGCTGTTCTGGCGGTCGCGATCTTCGTGGCTCATAAAAGACAGATGATTATGGCATGGTTCTGAATGCACGTCGGGGCGGCCTCGGAACGGGGGAACGCCTTGGCCACGGTGCCGGGCGCGGGCACCGGATGGATCCGTCGAAGAAGAAACGGCCGAGCGCGTCGGCCGCGATGCGGGAAGCGCGCGAGCTCATCTGGGCCCATCGGCGCCGGCTGAGCATCGGGCTGGCCCTGATGCTCGTCAGCCGCCTCACCGGCCTTGTGCTGCCCGCCAGCTC
>CANJYC010000320.1 GCA_947478985.1 Acidobacteriota bacterium
CAAACGCCTGGAGCGGGACGCGCGGCTCCAGCAGCGTCTGGCTGCGGTCGGCGAAATGGCGGCGGGCATCGCGCACGAGATCCGCAACCCGCTTGCGTCCATGTACGGCTCGATTCAGGTCCTGCGCCAGGAAATGTCGCTCAGCGAGGAGCAGGCGCAGCTGATGGATATCGTGCTGCGTGAATCGGAGCGGCTGAACGACACGATTCGCTCGTTCCTCGCGTACGCACGGCCACAGCGGCTCTCCACGACGCGGATTGATCTGCAGGCGATAGTCCAGGATGCGGCGGCGCTCCTGCGCAACAGCGCGGATGTCCGTGGCGATCACGTCATCGTCCTCGACACGGTGTCGGAGCCTGTCTGGTATGACGCGGACGAGAATCAGATTCGGCAGATCATCTGGAACCTCGCGACCAATGGGCTCCGTGCGATGCCCAAGGGCGGCCGTCTGCGGCTCGGTGTGGCGACCGATCGCACGGGAGAGGCCGCTGGTGAAGTGGTGCTGACCGTGCAGGACGAAGGGTGCGGCATTCCGGCTGAAGAAGTCGACAGCATCTTCCAGCCGTTCCGGAGTTCGTTCGGCAACGGCACCGGCCTTGGTCTGGCCATCGTGCATCGCATCGTCACCGCCTATAACGGCGTCATTCAGGTGTCATCCACCGTCGGCGTGGGCACAACGATCAGCGTCCGTCTGCCGATCCACGCGCCGGTGGCGGTGGCGTCGTGACGTCGAAGTCGTCGGCGTCGCCAGCGGCCGTGTCGCCGGCACGGCCACGTATCCTCGTCGTGGACGACGAGTTGTCGATGCGCGAGATGCTGCGCATCGTGCTTCGCCGCGATGGGTACGAGGTGGTTCTCGCTGAAAACGGCACGCAGGCCATCGCGGCCCTGAAAGGGGAGCCGGTGGATTTACTCCTCTCGGACATCCGCCTGCCGGACCTGAGCGGTGTCGAGGTGCTGCGTACGGCCAAGGAGCTGAACCCCGAGATCGTGGCGTTCATGATGACGGCGTTCGCGTCCACGGACACGGCCGTCGAGGCGATGCGGCTCGGTGCGGTCGACTACTTCACCAAGCCGTTCAGCATGGACGAGCTGAGATTGAAGGTTCGCCAGCACTTCGAATCACACCGGCTGAAGCAGGAAAACGTGCTGCTGAAGCGTGCCCTCATCAGCCGGAACGAGTTCTCGAACATCATCGGGCTCAGCGAGCCGATGCAGCAGGTGTTCGCGACGATTCGCATGGTGGCGACGACGAACAGCACAGTGCTTGTCGGCGGCGAGTCCGGCACCGGCAAGGAGCTGGTGGCGCGCGCCATTCACTTCAATTCCCTTCGACGCGACCGCCCATTTGTCGCCGTGAACTGCGGCGCCGTGCCGGAGACGCTGCTCGAGTCGGAGCTCTTCGGCCATCTGCGAGGCGCCTTTACCGGGGCGGACAGCACCAAGAAGGGGCTCATGGAGGTCGCCGAGGGGGGGACCATCTTCCTCGACGAGATCGGCGAGATGACGCAGGCCATGCAGGTGAAGCTTCTGCGCGTGCTGCAGGATCGCCGATTCCGCCGGCTCGGGGGCACCGAAGAGGTGCAGGCGGACATCCGCATCATCACCGCGACCAACCAGGACCTGCCGAGGCTGGTCGACGAGGGCAAGTTCCGCGAGGACCTGTTCTACCGGATCAATGTGCTGTCGATTCAATTGCCGGCGCTGCGCGATCGGGTGGAGGACATCCCCTTGCTCGCTGAGCATTTCCGCGCGCACTTCGCGTCGCAGATGGGGAAAGACGTGCGGACGATTTCAGCCGGCGCGATGGAGCTGCTGCAGCGTCATACCTGGCGCGGCAACGTGCGCGAACTGCAGAACGCGATCGAGCGTGCCGTGGCGCTGGAGCAGACGGCCGCGATCCTGCCGGAGACCCTGCCCGAGGAGATCCGGACACCGCGCGATCGGGCAACTCGAGGGCTGGCAACGGAACTTCCCGAACATCACGGGGCCATGCCTGCGTCGATCGGCGCCGCGTTGCCGGCGCTTGCGGAAGGATTTGACCTCGAAGCGCGGGGCGAAGACTTCTATCGCCACTACATGGCGCAGGCCCTCGAGCGCGCCGGCGGCGTGCAGGTGCGGGCGGCCGAACTGCTCGGGATGAGCTTTCGATCGTTCCGGTATTACGCCAAGAAGTTCAATCTCCGGTAAATTCACTCCGATGATTTCCTGGAGGGTGGTCTCGCAGATGAGACAGATGCGACGGGCGCGCGACGAGCGCGGGATGACGCTGATTGAGCTGGCGGTGGTCATCGCGGTGATGGGTACCCTGCTGTCGATCGCCATAGGGGCGGTGTTTCGGGCGCGAATGGCCGCGAATGAGGGGGCGGCGCTGGCCGGACTGCGCACCATCAACACGGCGCAGTTTCAGTACCAGAGCTCATGCGGGGCCGGGCTGTATGCCGCGTCGCTGCTCGTCCTCGGGACCAAGCCCTCCGGGGAAGCCGAGGCGTTTCTCAACGGCGCGCTTGGAGACGAAGTCAGTCCCACCCGCAGCGGATATGTCTTCACGCTGGAGATGGGGCAGGGCGGTGCGGCGGGGACGAACGACTGCAACGGCACGCCGACCATTTCGCGCTACTACGCTTCGGCTGCGCCCGAGTCGAACAAGACTGGAAATCGGTCGTTTGCCACGAATCAGGCCGGCACACTGTGGGAGGACCTGAATCCGGTGCCACCCACCGAGCCGTTTGGTCCTCCCGCCCAGCTCGCCAAGTAGCTTCCGACCTCGTCGTTCGGCAAGCGACCACGCAGTGACAATGCGCGGCAACGCGCCACTATTCGTCACATCAGACTGACAGTTTCTGTCGGCCGCCTTTGCCAGTCACGCAGATCTGCACGGCATTTCACGTGGATACGGGTGGCATCGCGCTTGCGGTCTCTGGTCCCGTCCAGACGGCGCTATCGCGCCCTTCTAAGGAGACCGAGCTGTGAAGAAACTGCAAAAGCACGACGGATTCACCCTCATCGAGCTGCTCATCGTGGTGGCCATCATCGGAATCATCGCGGCCATCGCCGTGCCGGGCC
>CANJYC010000321.1 GCA_947478985.1 Acidobacteriota bacterium
GGCGCAAGCGGGCGTGCCGGCTGCAACGTCTGGCCGGGCTGCTCGATGCGCAGGCGCAGTGTCGGCGGGACGAAGCGTCCCGGCGCGGCCGCTGGCCGTTCCGGCGCGGCCGTGGTCGGCTGCGTGTCATCGGCGGCATCAGGCGCCGGCTCGTCGATCTCCTGGGTGGCCGTGTGTTCCGGCTCGTCCGGCGTCGTTGGCTTTGCGGCTACGGTTGGCGCTGCGGCCACGGGTGCCGGTGCGGCCACGGGCGGCGCTGCGACCACCGGGTGCGCGGCGACCTCTGGCACGTGAACGGACTTGGCCTCCGGCGCTGGCGCCGCGACCTCGACCACGGGTGCCGGTGGTTCCGGTTCCGGCTCATACGCTTCTGGCGGGGCAACAGGCTCCGGATCGGCGTGGCCTTCGTCAGCCAGCGAGGCCGCCGGCTTGACGCTCTTCACGAGTCGCGGCGGTCCGAGCACGGGTGCGGCAGGCTTGGGTGGTTCCGCCTTCTTCGCCGTGGGCGCCTTCTTGGCTATGCCGCCCTTGAGGGCGCCGCCTGTGCTGGGGCTCGCCTTTGCCGGGGCCGCATGCCCTTCGGCGAAGATGTCGCCACTCGGGAGCGCGATGTTGCGCTGCCGTGCCAGGCGTTCGACGAAAGAGCGGCCGACGACCTCCTCGAGGGTGCTCGAGGCGCTCTTCAGTTCGATGCCGTGATCGCGCTTCAGCAGCGCGAGGACTTCCTGGCTTGTGGTCCCGAGCAGCTCGGCGACCTTGTAAATCCGGACCGTTGCCAAATTGATTCCTAGCCTTAAACGTTCTCGTCCACCTTCGAGGTGGTGGCGACTTCCGCGTCCGCCGGGGCGGCCTCACTGTCGGTCGCAGCCGCGGCGTCGGCTTCAGCGGCCTGACCGTCGGCGTCTGGGAACAGCGCGTCCATTTGCGACTGCGCGTCGACGTCGGCGCCTTCAAGGACACCGAACTGCGCTTCGACCTCGCGGCGCTTCTCTTCTTCGCTCTTGATGTCGATGCGCCAGCCGGTCAGCTTGGCGGCAAGCCGGACATTCTGGCCCTTCTTGCCGATGGCGAGGGAGAGCTGCTTGTCCTCGACAACAACTTCCATCACGCGTTCTCCGTCATCGATAACGGAAACATGCTGGACCTTCGCCGGGCTGAGGGCGCTGGTGACGAACATCACGGGGTCGTCGGACCACTCGACGATGTCAATCTTCTCGCCGCGCAGTTCCCGGATGATTGCCTGAACTCGAGTGCCCTTCATACCGACGCAGGCGCCCACCGGGTCGACATCCCGCTCGCGCGAGTAGACGGCCACCTTGGCACGGTCGCCCGCTTCCCGTACGGCGCCGCGGATGATGACGGTGCCGTCGTAGATCTCGGGCACTTCCTGTTCGAAGAGCTTGATGAGGAGGGCCGGATCCGTGCGCGAGAGGACGATCTGCGGTCCCTTGGCGCCGCGGTTGACGCCCTTGATGACGGCACGGATCCGCTCGCCGGGGGTGTAGCTCTCGGCCCGCGACTGCTCCTTGCGGGGCAGCACGGCCTCGACGCGTCCGATCTCGACGATGAGGTCGCCGTTCTCGAAGCGCTTGACCACGCTGTTGATCACTTCGCCGATGCGCTCGTTGTACTCGCCGAAGATGTTCTCGCGCTCGGCCTCGCGCACCTTCTGGAAGATGACCTGCTTGGCCGTCTGAGCCGCGATACGCCCGAGCACGTCGGTGCGCTTCGGGAACTCAATCTCCATGTCGATTTCCGCTTCCTCGCCGTACAGCTGCTGCGCTTCGCTGAGCGAGATCTGCGTGGCGGGGTCGTCAACGGTCTCGACGATGTGCTTGATGGCGAAGAGGTCGACCTGGCCGGTTTCCTGATTGAACCGGGTCTTCAACTCTTCGTTGGTCTTGTAGTACTTGCGCGAGGCGGTCAGGACGGCGTCTTCAATTGCCGTGATGATCGTGTCGGCCTCAATGCCTTTTTCCTTGGCGAGCGCCTCGATCGTCTGCAGCAGAGGATTTTGCATAATTTTCTAAAACTCGACGTCCAAGCGCGCCCGCGAAATCAGCCCCATCGGCAGCCGGTGCATGCGTCCGTTCGGTGCCTCGAGCAGCACGTCTTCCTGCTCGAGCCCGCGCAGGCGTCCTTCGAACGCTTTCTGGTTGTCAACCGCCTCGCGTACCACGATCTTCGCGAGCCGTCCGGTAAACCGCACGTAGTCCGCGGCCCCGCGCAACGGCCGATCCAGTCCTGGCGACGAGACCTCAAGCGTGAAGGCGAAGGGGAGCGGGTCCTCGACGTCGAGAATCGTGCTGATCTCGCGGTTGACCTGCTCGCAGTCCTCGATGCTGACGCTCTCCTCCGGGGTTGCCGACGGCCCGGGCCGGTCGATAAAGACGCGCACGACGTGCCCGACCGCTTCGCGCCGGCTCTGGATCTGCCAGATCTCAAGCCCGCGCGAGGCCGCGACCCGTTCCGCGATTGCTCTCAACTGTTCTAACGGCTGCATTCCGCCAGGTGGATCCGTGTTCGCAGGTCGCCCTAAAACAAAAATAGTGGGCACACTCGCCCACTTGGAGTACCACTCCGCCTAGGTAACGACCTGTAAGCCTATCACACGGGTGTAGTTACGGCCAGCGGACGGGCGAGCAGGTCGTAGCCTCTGCTCCCCACGATTTCGGCCTGAATAAAGGTCCCGGCCGTGAATTCTGACGGGTCGCAGTCGGTCAGGTAGACCAGCGGGTCGATATCCGGGGCCTGTCCTTCGAGACGTGCCCGCAGGACGAGGTCGTGCTCGGTTGACGGGCCGTCGACGAGCAGTCGGACCAGTCCGCCGATGCGCCCCTTCTGGGCCTTGGTCACGATCCGCTTCTGCAGGCTCATCAGTTGCGCCTGCCTCCGGCGCTTGATTGCCGCCGGCACGTCATCCTCGAGACCGTGCGCCGAGGTGCCTTCCTCGTGCGAGTAGGTGAAGACGCCGACGTGGTCGAACCGCATCGCCTCGACGAAGCTCATCAGTTCGGCGAAGTCCGCGTCGGTCTCACCAGGGAA
>CANJYC010000322.1 GCA_947478985.1 Acidobacteriota bacterium
CATGAATGCCAATACCGCCGAGGAGGCTGCTGGGATTCGCCAACTCTCGGCGCCGGATCTGAAGGCGATGATCGACAGCGGCACGACGTGTGAGCTGGTTGATGTCCGAACGGAGTGGGAGCGCGAGATCGCCCGCATCGACGGGTCGCGTCTCCTCGATCAGGCGTACCACGATGAATTGCTGCGCATGGATCGTGAGACGCCGCTCGTGTTCCAGTGCCATCACGGGATTCGCAGTCAGCAGGCGGCGGAGTATTTCCAGCGGGCAGGGTTCCGCCATCTGCACAACCTCAGCGGCGGCATCGAAGCCTGGTCGCGGACCGTCGATCCGTCTGTGCCGAGGTATTAGCGGTGGCAGAGGTGTTGGCTCGAGGGCCGAACGCTCCACTGCGCATCGACTTCACGGCGCCGACGACGCTGTTCCGGGAACGACACCGACCGTCGATGCTGAGAATATGGGGCAACGGTCCGCCGGGAACCTTCGTCCTCTTCGAGAACGGCCTGCGCGTGTCCCTGCCAACCGATCAGATCGTGTTCGCCGATGACACCGCCGGCCACGCCAGCGTGGGTTTTGGCGGCATGGCGTTTGTCGGGCTCACAGAGGGCCGTCTCACGTTCTTGCGGGTGCGGGAACTGTTCCCTGAGGATCAGCTCTCGCCCGCGCGCAGTCACACGATGCTGCTTGAGCCGCGGTTGGTCGCGTCTATTGTGGTGGAGGGGCGGCCCGCGTGGCCGTGAGAGCGCCGGGGAAGCGTGCGCTTCCCCGGGCTGCTGCTATTCGTCCGCGTCGTCGGTATCGGTGTCGAGGCCCGGGTCGACGTCAATCGGCTCATCAGGACCGATGTCGCCCGGCTGCTTCGCGAGATTCTCGAGATCCGCGTCGCTGTCTTCCAGATCGTCGACGGCGTAAATCCGGCCACCGCTGCGTTCCTTGATGGGACCGCGTGGCTTGTGTTCTCCGGCGCCGCCCTTCTTGGCGTTACGTAGCCGCTTGGGTGGTGCCGGCGGGCCGAAGTTCGCCGTGCGGTCGCGGCCGCCTGGTCCAGGAGGTCCGCCGCCAAATCCGCCAGGCCGCGGTGCAAACCCGCCGCCTCCGGGCCGCGGCGCGAAGCCACCGCCGCTTGGACGGGGTCCGCTGAACCCGCCGCCGCCACTGAAGCCACCTGGACGCGGGGCGCCCGGCGGGCGATCCTCGCGCGCACGCGCTTCGCTGACAGCCAGGCTGCGTCCCTGGAAGGGTTGGGCGTCGAATCGCTTGATGACTTCTTCGGCGGCAGCCCGCTCGACGAACTCGACGAATGCGAATCCGCGCGGCCGGCCGGTCTCGCGATCGACCGGCATGACGACGTGGGAAGGTTCTGCGACGGGCGAGAAGTGGGCTTTGAGATCCGCTTCGGTCGCACCGTACGGCAGGTTTCCGATGAACAAACGGACTGCCAAAGTTTCCTCGTGAAAAGCGCTAGCCTCTGTAGGCGGCCCTGATTCTATCCCAGAAATGTCAACGAGCGGGATCGAGGCTCGCCGTAAAGCTGTTGTACGAGGTGGACATCCGCCGTTCGAAGGCCACCTCGAAGGTGTCGCCCCTGCCGATATCCTGCACCAGGGCCACAACGGCCAGCGCTCCGGCCTGCTCGATCATGGCCCTCACCGTTTCGGCGCTCTGTGCGTAGGCCATGCGTGCCTGGTCACCCGTGAGGCCGTCGAAGCCGCCCACGAGCTGACCCTGAGGCACACGGTAGGTGCCACTCGACAACTGCGTTGCGGCCCATGGCTGGCCGCCTGGCTCGAACATCACCGCCAGCCCTTCGTTGAGCCACGTCGGCACACCGCGCGGCGCCAGGCTCTGCACGAGGGCGTGCGTGAACTCGTGGGTGAGCACGCGGTCGAGCTCTGCCGGGTCCGTCAGCGCGCCGCGCATCGGGACACGGATGCGGCCGTCGTAGACCGCCGCCGCCCAATTCGGCGAACGCGTGATGTCGCGGAACTGCTGCTCGGTGTAGAGCACCACCGGGATGATGCGATCGGGGAAGGTGAGCAGCTCGGTGCCAACGCGCCAATAGGCCGTCTCGAGGACCTCGAGTGCCTTGCGGGCCAGCTCTTCGTCGGCCGGTCCTTCAAACAGGACCGTGAAGTGCGCACCCTGCGACTGAAAGAATCCGCTCTGCACATCCGACTCGCGGCCCGTCCGCTCGAGGCGCGCGGCCAGGACCTTGTCTTCCGGAGCGTACTTGAGCGCCTTCTGATAGACGTCGGCGGCCGCGACGAGATCGTTGTTGCGATAGAGGATGTCGCCGAGCAGGAGCGACGCAGACGTGAGCTGGGGGGCGAGCGAGAGCGCGTGCTCAAGCGACTGCTGTGCGGTGGAGACTTGTCCCATCAGGAACGCCGCGACGCCCGCACCAAAATAGAGCGACGGGTCTCGGGGCTGGGCGGCGATCGCCGACGCAAACGCGTCCGCCGCTTCCTGATGCCGTCCGTCGCGGATTGCATCCCAGCCGGCCTGCGCCTGCACGGCGGCACGTACCCGTGGAATGCCCTGTGCGTAGAGGGGCGACAGCGGCAGCAGACACGCGAGAACGACCGCGGCCAGCACTCGAACAGACATCGAGATGATGTTACCGCCGATCTAGCGGAAGAGGTTCGCGACGTCGGTGGCGGCGATCGGCCCTGGCTGGGCCACCAGCCCGATGGCGGCGGCGGCGAGGCCGATGACCTCGGCAGCGCTCACGCCAGCCGCCCGAAGCTCGCGAATGCCGGTGTCGCCGGCCGTCTTGCTCAGCTTCTCGCCTGACGGTGTCGTGACGAGCGGGTGGTGCAGGAAGCGCGGCGGCTCCGCGCGTCCCAACATGCGGGCCAGCCGGATCTGACGGCCGGTGGAGGACAGGAGGTCGGCACCACGGAGGACGTGGGTGATGTGCTGCCGCATGTCGTCAACGGTCACGGCGAACTGGTAGGTCCAATGGCCATCGCGGTCGCGGAGGAGAAGGTCGCCGCACTGGAGCGCGGGGGACTGTTCCTGCGGGCCGAGGCGGAG
>CANJYC010000323.1 GCA_947478985.1 Acidobacteriota bacterium
ACCGAACAGCTCGGACTCGAGCAGTGTCTCGGGGATCGCCGCGCAGTTCAGCTTGACGAACGGCTTGGCGCGGCGATTGGAGGACTCGTGAATCGCCTCGGCAATCAGCTCCTTGCCGGTACCGCTCTCTCCGAGAATCAGGACGGTGGAGTCGGTAGGACCGGCGCGGTCGATCAGGCGCAGCACTTCCGCCATCGCCTGGCTCGAGCCGACCAGCCTTCCGCGCCGTCCGGCCGAGGCCAGTTGCGCACGCAGACGCTCGACTTCCGCCATCATGCGACGCTTCTCGAGAGCCCGGCGGACCGTGATCTCCATCTCATCAAGACGGAAGGGTTTGGTGAAGTAGTCGTAGGCGCCGCGCCGCACGGCCTCAAGCGCGGTGTCGCGGGTGCCGTGCGCCGTCATGATGATGATCGGGGGCCGCCGATCGAGCTTCTGAATCTGATCCACAGCATCGAGACCGTTCATGCCTGGCAGACGGACATCCATGAGGATGAGGTCGAACGTGGTGGTCTTGAGCACGTCGAGCGCGGCCTCGGCCGTCGGCTTCACCACGACGGTGTAGTGCTCGCGCTCAAGAGCCTCCCTCAGGAAGAACTGCATCTGCGGATCGTCATCAACCACGAGTATCTGATACATGCCTGGTGGTCCTCTACGCCGTCGCTGCCGCGCGCTCGTCACTGACGAGCGGCAACTCGATGGTGAAGGTCGTGCCCCGCGCTTCGTCGCTCTCCACGTCGATCCGGCCATCCATGGACATGACGATCTGCCGGGCAATCGCGAGTCCGAGTCCGGTGCCCGTGGGCTTGGTCGTGAAGAACGGCACGAACAGCTGCCGCCTGATCGCAGGCGGAATGTACGACCCAGTGTTATGGACGTCGATGATGGCGCGCCCGTCGCGCTCATCGGTCCGCACCGTGACGACGCCGCCCTCTGGCGCGGCCTGCGTTGCGTTCTGTACGAGGTTGGTCAGCACCTGCACCAGACGCTCGCGGCTGCCCTGCACGACGAGAGGCTCGGTCGCGGCCTCGATATGGGTCAGCACGACTGACCGATCGCCCAATCCCATTCTGGCCAGCGACACAGTTTCGGACGCCGCGGCCGTCACATCAATATGATCGCCCGCCGCAGCCCGCGGCGAGGAGAACAGGAGCAGGTCCTCGATGAGGCGATTGAGCCGATCGATCGACTCCAGCATCGTGTCGATGTAGCGACGGCGGCTGTCGTCACGTGCGATATCGCGGCCCAACAACTCGGCCAGGCCACGCAGCGATGCCAGCGGGTTCCGGATCTCGTGCGCCACGCCGGCGGTGACGGTGCCGAGCGCCATCAACTGATCGGCCTGCTGCAGCCGCGCCTGGAGCGCCCGCATGGAACCCAGATCCTTGAACTCAATCATTACACCGACGACCTCACGCGACCCGGCGCGACCGACGTGCCCCTGCTGCAGGTACGATGCGGAGATACCGATCCGCACGGGACGCCCATCGGCCGCGAGGATGTCCACATCATGCAACGCGACCGGCTGGCGCTTGGCAATCGAGGCCTCCACGGCGGTCAGCGAGGCCTTGCTCCCGGAGGCCGGCGTGAACACATCGCTGAAGCGCCGGCCCACCAGGTCCTCCTCGCGGTACCCGAGCGTCGCCTCGGCTGCCGGACTGGAGCCGATGACGCGTCCATCGGTGTCGAGCGTGATGACCGCGCCGGTCATGCTCTGAAAATACTGGCGCTGCAGCGCCACGAGTGCATCGTTAAAGGCTCCGCCGAGCGAATCGATTTCCGACGTCGACGAGATCTGTGTGGCGCGCCGCAGGTCGCCGGACGCAAGGGCCTCGAGTTGCTGTTTGAGCTGGTGGACTGGACGCGTGACGCCCAGCGCGATGCTGAGACCAAGAATCGCAGCAATCAGGCAGATCGAGGCAATCTGCACGCTGATCTGCCCGACAATGAGGTTGCTCGCGGCCTGTCCGGTGCCGTAGATCACAAACATCCGGCTCGCCGTGTTCAACGCGAAGAAGCCACTGCCGCCGACAAGCAGTGCCATCGTCAGTGGCAGCACGAGCAGCAGTTTCGCGCGCGTCGCCCGCGCCACCGCCGTGGTCAGCGGGCGCTCGGTCATTGCGGCGCGACTGCGCCCCCTGCCGTGCCGCCGAGCGTGCCCAGCGGCAGCGTCCGGCGCCCTCGGAGCGGCGATTCGATGACGACGGCGTTCGGCAGGATATCGACGAGCGTGTAGCTTCCGATCTGGTCCCCGATCCTGGTGATGCGGCCGTTGATCGTCGCGAACCGGCGCGCCTCCGAATACAGAATCGAGGCCACGACAGGGTCCGGCTCCGGCGCGGGAGGCGCGGCGACGGCCACGACTTCTGGCGGAGCCTGGAGGTCGGTAAACGGATCCCGCGGCCAAGTCGGCAACCGATCGATCGCGACATCCGGCAGCGCGGTGCCACCTGTCGGGCTGGCCCGTGGTGCAGCCAGCAGCGGCGGGGCCGTGCCTTCGAACGACGCATCGACCACCTCCGAGTTCCGGGTGACAGTCGTCGATGACCGCGTGAAGACCCAGATGTTATAGATCACACTGCCGACCAGTAGGATGACCGATGCGATCATGTGGCGGCGATCGAGCTTCACTGTGCGCTCCCCGCCATGGCGCGACCGGAGCCGGCAGGACGCTCACGCGCATAGGCAAAGAGCGTCATCGACACATGCACTTTGCCATTCAGCGTCGCGACACCGTCTGCCGCGGTGGCTCTGGACGGCGAGACGTCGAGGCGGCGGATTTCCATTGTTGTGGCGAGATCGCGCATCTGCCACAGGAAGTCCCCGAGATGCGCATAGTCGGCGTCAAACGACATGGTCAGCGGCGAATACGCAATCGGCACGCCGAACATGGCCAGGCGCGGATCGGGCAGCGCGGCGGCACTGACGGCGGCCTGCGGACCAGCCCCGCCACCTGGCGTTGCGGCCACGCGCGGTCCCGTCTCGATGAGCAGGTTCACAACCTGTACAGCGGCGGCCCGCCGGGCG
>CANJYC010000324.1 GCA_947478985.1 Acidobacteriota bacterium
CCTCGACCACCATCTACAAGGTCCTGATTGCGCTGAAGGCGCGCTGCGCGATTGTGATCAGCCCGCACCCGTCAGCGGTGCGCTGCATCCATCGCACAGTAGAGATCCTGGCGGACGCGGCGGCACGCGCGGGTGCACCCGCGGGCAGCATTGGCTGGATGAAGGCCGTGACGCTTGAGGGCACCCAGGAACTGATGAAGCACCGGGATGTCGCGGTGATCCTGGCGACCGGAGGCATGGGGCTCGTCCGCGCCGCCTACAGCGCCGGCAAGCCCGCCTACGGCGTCGGCCCTGGAAATGCGCCCTGCTACATCGAGCGCAGTGCCGATCTCGCCAAAGCCGCTGCCGACATCCTCACCGGCAAGACATTCGACAACGGTGTGCTCTGCTCGTCGCCGAATTCCGTGGTGGTGGATGAAGCGGTGTCGGAAGAAGTCCGGAAGGCGTTCCAGGCACAGGGCGCCTATTTCCTGAACGCCTCGGAGATGGATGCGCTGGCCAAGGTCCTGGTGACGCCGCAGCGGCTTCCCAATCCGGCACTGGTCGGCAAGTCCGCCATGGTGATTGCGCAGCAGGTCGGACTGAAGGTCCCGGACGGGACGCGTGCGCTGATAGCCCCCCTCACGGGTGTTGGCCGGGATTTCCCGCTGTCGATCGAGAAACTGGCGCCAGTGCTCTCCTGGTACGTCGTCAAGGACTGGCGCGAGGGGTGCGAGCGCTGTATCCAGATTCTGCGCTATGGCGGCATGGGGCACACCATGTCCATCCACTCCAAGGACGACGGGATTATTCTGGAGTTCGGGCTTCGGAAGCCGGCGGGTCGTATCTGCGTGAACACACCAACCACGCACGGATCGATCGGGCTGACAACCGGCCTTGACCCGGCGCTCACCCTAGGCTGCGGAGGCTGGGGCGGGAACATCACGTCCGACAACATCTCGCCGAAGCACCTCCTGAACATCAAGCGCCTGGCCTATGAGATACGTCCGGCCTCGACGAATCGACCCGCCGTGAGCCCCACGATGACGACAGCGAAAACTTCTGCCCCGTCCGCCTCCCCTCTTCCCAAGGCACCGGCTCGCGCCGTGCCGGAGGGTATCCCTGCGGATACGCTGGCGGCCAAGATCGACCAGTTCCTGGCTTCAAAGGGGTTCAGGGCCGAAGGCAGCAGAGGCGAGACGCGGGAGGCAGAGACCGTGGCCGACTCGCAGCCACGAGCCGGGCGCAGTGTCGAGACCGAGACCGTCGCGGAGTTTGTGTGCGAAGACGACGTCCGGACCGCGATAAAGGCCGGGCGCAGCGTGGTGATTGGCGAGCGGACTATCGTGACCCCGTCAGCCCGCGATCTAGGCGAGGCGCACAAGGTGTTCGTGCAGGCGGGTTGGCCCCGGTAACGGACAGAGGAGATCGACCGGACGCTCCAGGCACCGCTAACTGCAACTGCTGAATCTGCTGGACTTACTGTTGACCTGCCTTGCACTGGGATGGTAGAATCGCGCTCTTGATGCCGAGACCGCGTCACGGTTTTGCGGGGGCCATGTTTGCCCTCGCGCTCACAACAGCAGCCTGCGCGGCTCGCGTCCCGTCAGCCTCCCTTCCGGCGGCCGCGCCGACCATCGCGGCCAGGCCCCAGGCAGCGGTTCCCACTGTCCGTTCCGTTCCCGCAGATCCCGTGCTCGGCCTCATCGCCGCTTCCAATCGCCATTTCGAGGCGGGTCGGCAGGAATTGCAGCTCGGACACCTCGACACGGCCAAGGTCGAGTTCAATGCTTCGCTGGAAGTGCTGCTCGAGTCCTCGCTGGGCGGCCGGACCGAACCGAGGCTTCGGGAACAGTTCGACAGCCTCGTCGAGCGGATCAGCGCCTACGAGATCACGGCCCTGGTCCAGGGTGACGGATTCGCGGAGCGGAGGCTCGAGCCGGCCAGCATCGATGATCTGCTTGCCGTGTCGACCTTTGACAGCCCCCTCGACTCAGAGACGCAGCAGGCCGTTGCCGAGGACCCGGCGGCTCACGACATTGAAGTCACGCTGAATCCACGAGTGCTGGCCTACGTGCAGCTCTTCACGGGCCGCCTGAAGGGCTACCTTGAGGAAGGTCTCAGCCGTGGAGCCCGCTATCTTCCGAAGATTCAGGAAGTCTTTCGCGCCGAGGGGATCCCGCTCGATTTGGCCTACGTTCCGCTGGTTGAGAGCGCGTTCAAGCCAAGTGCGCTCTCGAAAGCGAAGGCTCGCGGCATCTGGCAGTTCATGCGCGGCACGGCGCTCGAGAACGGCTTGAAGCACGACTGGTATATCGATGAACGGGCGGACGCCGACAAGGCGACCGTCGCAGCCGCCAAGTACCTCAAGACACTGGGCAGGATGTTTGACGGTGACTGGCACCTTGCCCTTGCCTCGTACAACGGCGGGCCAGGCCGTGTGCAGCGGGCCATGAAGCGATCCGGGCGTGACGATTTCTGGGAACTCAGCGCCAGCAGCCGATTCCTGCCGCAGGAGACGCGTGACTACGTGCCCCTGATTCTGGCCGCCATCCTCATCGCCAAGAATCCCGCACAGTACGGGATGACGATTACGCCCTGGGAGGAGCCCAAGTACGAGACCGTACGCGTGGCGAAGGCGGTCGACATCCGCCGAGTCGCCGAGTGGGCCGGCATTCCTGCTACAGCCATGCAGGACCTTAATCCCGAATTGCGTCGTTGGACCACGCCGGTGCGTGCCACCGACTACGAGTTGAAGGTTCCCGACGGCACGGGCGAGCAGGTACGCCTCCGGATGGCCCAGGCCGATCCGTCGGAACTGGCCACGCTGAGCCATCACACCGTGAAGAGGGGCGAGACGCTGGCATCCATCGCCCGGCGCCTCAAGGTAAGCCGAACCGATCTGGCCGAAGCGAACTACATCTCCGCGCGTGCGCGCGTGCGTCCCGGACAGCAGCTGATCATTCCACGCGCGCCCACGCTGCTCCTGGCCACGCACGCGGACAATCCCGCTCCGGCTGTTGAG
>CANJYC010000325.1 GCA_947478985.1 Acidobacteriota bacterium
CAGCTCAGCCACCGGTTCCATGTAGTCCGCATCGGCGAATGACACGTAGTCGCCGCCAAGGACCACCAGATCGGGGTTGAGCCCCTGCAGCATCGCGACGGCTCGAGAGACATCGTCGGCCGGGACAGTCTGACTGTGGTGGATATCGGTGAGGAAACCGATGCGCAGGCCGTCAAGTGCCGGCGGCAGCCCCGACACCGACAGCGCGGCCTCGGTCACGCCGAGGTGATGGCGCTCGTAACCCACGCCGTACACGCCCGCACCGGTGACCGCACCGATGGTGGTGGCCAGAAGGCCCTTGAGCGCGCTGCGTCGGGAAAGGGGCATCTGAAGTTGGCTATAGTAGCGGCTGATGGACCTCTATGGCGAGTTAGCGTGGCGCGGGCTCATATACGGCGAGAGCGAAGGCGTACGCGAAGCCCTGGCGCACGAGCAGCTTACCGCGTACATCGGATTCGATCCGACCGCGCCGAGCCTGCATGTTGGTTCGCTCCTGGTCATGATCGCGCTGGCGCACGTGCAGCGGTGCGGCCATCGGCCGATCGCGGTTGTCGGCGGCGGCACCGGCCTCATCGGCGATCCCAGCGGCAAGACCGTCGAGCGTCAACTCCTGAGTGCGGAACAACTCGACGTCAATGTCGCCGGCATTCGCGCGCAGCTCGAGCGGTTTCTCGATTTCGACAGCGCCACCGCGCCGGCCAGGCTGGTCAATAACGGCGACTGGCTGACCAAGCTTGGCGCGATCGCGTTCATGCGCGACGTCGGCAAGCACTTCAGCGTCAACGCCATGCTCGCCAAGGAGTCGGTCAAGCGGCGCATCGAGGCCGAGGAAGGCATCACCTTCACCGAGTTCAGCTACTCGCTGCTCCAGGCCTACGATTTTCTCGAGCTGTTCGACCGCTACCACTGCACGCTGCAGATGGGGGGCAGCGACCAGTGGGGCAACATCACGGCCGGCATGGACCTGGTTCGCCGGGTGCGCGGTGCGAAGGCGCACGGGCTCGTGCTGCCCCTGATCACGACTGCGTCCGGCACGAAATTCGGCAAGACCGAGGCGGGCACCGTCTGGCTCGATCCCGCACGCACGTCGCCGTTCCGCTTCTATCAGTACTGGCTGAACGTGGACGACAGCGACGCCATCAGGTTCCTGAAGTTCTTCACCTTCCTCGACCAGCGCGCCATCGAGGACATTCGCACGACCCACGATGCCGCCCCTCAGGAGCGTCTGGCGCAGCGCACGCTCGCCCGCGAAGTGACGGCGCTGGTGCACGGTGCGGGGCACGTCGAGCGTGCCGAGCGGGCATCCGAGGTGCTCTTCGGCGGCGATCTGATGGCGCTGCCTGCCGATGACGTACTGGCGGTATTCGACGATGTGCCCTCATCGCTCGTGGCGAGAGCGGCACTCGACGGCGCCGGCGTGGCGGCCGTTGAACTCATCGCGGCCAGCGGTCTGGCCGCCTCCAAGGGGGAGGCTGCACGGCTGATCCGCGGGGGCGGAATCTACGTGAACAACCGGCGACTCGGTGATGAGCGCGCGCGGCTGCGGGTGGAAGACGCCATCGAGGGGCGCCTGTTCGTCCTGCGCAAGGGCGCCAAGCAGAATCACGTCGTCCGCGTGGACACGCACAATTGACCTAATGCCGCCGGCCGTACGGGCCGGAGGCTCTCGGAGGCACGTCATGGAGAACGGGGAACGGAAAGTTCGGCACGCCGACGTCGGCATGGCTGATATTGCGGGTGTTGCCCGCGCGGTGCAGGACATGTACGACGACCGCCTGGACGTGCTGATCGTGCGCGGTGCGCTCGATGCGACGCGCCTGGCGGCGCTCGGCGAGCAGCTCGACCGCGATGATCGGGATCCCGGATGGGCGCGGCCCAATCAGCGCATGCCCGTGGAGGACATCCAGTTGCTCGGCACCGACACGCCGGCCACCCCCACGTACCAGTCTCCACGTGGCGCCTCGCTCGACGATTATCTGCAGAGCGCTGAGCGGAACAAGTCGACGACGACGGCGCTGTTCGGTGAAGGGTACAACTCGGTTGATTGGAGTTCCCAGGGATCAGTGGACCTAGCTAGCATCTGGCTACCGGAGGGCGGAGCTGATATCCATGTAACCACGTGCCGCCGGGCGGGTTCGCGAGACCTACGAGTTCATCAAGGCGCATCGCGGCCTGTCTCGCATGAGTCACGCCACGCGGCGCTTGCTGTGTCGCACGCGTCGCTGGTCGGTCGGCAAGCCCGCGGTGCTGATCCCGAATCTTTTGCAGCGGCAATTCGCCGTCAGCCGGCCCAACAAGGCTTGGGTCACTGACATCACCTACATACGCACGTGGCAGGGCTGGCTGTACCTCGCCGTCGTTCTGGATCTGTTCTCTCGAAAGATCGTGGGCTGGTCAGCTCGACCCACCATTCACCGCGAACTCGTACTCGACGCCGCATTAAGGGCTATGCGTCGGTCCAGAGGCGCGCTGATCCAATCCGATCAGGGCACGCAGGTCGGCTCCGATGCATGGCGGCGCTTCTGCCGATCCCATTACATCGAGGCGAGTATGAGCCTGAAGGGGAACTGCTGGGACAACGCCGTCGACGAATCGCTCTTTGGCAGCTTAAAGTAAGGAGCGGATCAAGAAAAACGCTATAAGCCCCGAGACCTAGCACGCGCCGACGTCGCCGACTACACCGACACGTTCTACAATCGCTCGCGTCGCCACAGTTATCTGGGTGTTGTCAGCCCTGAGTAGTTCGAAGCGGCCCACGAGCCGCGCAGGCAGGGTCTCCACTGATTCCTGGGACCTCCACCTCGCCTCAATCTTCAAGCGCGAATTAATGTATCGATTCTGATGAACAAGTTGGTCGAGGATCGCTGTTGACACGTAGGCGTTCGATCCGTAGGATCACTAGACCGCAATTCGCTTAGGCGCATTGCGGCTTGACAAGCAGCAAGGTCGATCGTAGTATCGGAAGGTTCGCCTGACGGGCGCCAGCCCGACAGGGGTTCTCA